>DASXSA010000215.1:0-17969 GCA_036506235.1 Candidatus Limnocylindrales bacterium
TGTCCTGGTCGACGATCCTCCACAAGCGCGAGGGCTACCGAAGCGCCTTCGCCGGCTTCGATCCGGCGGCGGTTGCCCGGTTCGGCCCCACCGACGTCGATCGCCTGCTGGGCGACGCGGGCATTGTCCGCAATCGGCTGAAGATCACCTCTGCGATCGACAACGCACGCGCGGTCCTCGACGTCCAGGAGGCGAGCGGCAGCCTGGCGAGCTATCTGTGGTCGTTCGTCGACGACCATCCGATCGTCGGTGCCTGGAAGTCCGTGCACGACATCCCCGCGGAGACCGTCGAATCACGGGCGATGAGCCGCGAGCTCAAGGCTCGTGGCTTCCGTTTCGTGGGTCCAACCGTCTGTTACGCCTTCATGCAGGGCATTGGGATGGTGAACGATCACGTGCTGACCTGCTTCCGCTACGGAGAGTTGCTGGCGGCCGATTCCCGGTGAGCCCGGTCGTTGCCGGGCTGATCCTCCTCGCGGCCGTGCTCCACCTCGCCTGGAACGTCCTGCTCAAGACCGCCGGCGATCCGCTGCGCGCGGCGTGGATCGGGATGCTGGCCGGAGCCGTCGTGATGGTTCCCGCCGGTGTCGTGGGTTGGCTCCTGATCGGACGGCCGGCTGTTCCGCTGCAGGCAGTTGGGCTCGCGGCGCTATCGGGCCTGATCGAGGCGGTTTATTTCGTCCTGCTGTCGGCGGCCTATCGGCGGGGCGATCTCTCGGTCGTCTATCCAATCGCGCGTGGGACCGCCCCGGTGCTCGCCGTCGCAGCCGGTGTCTTCCTGCTGGGCGAGACCCTCGGTCGCGAGGGCGCGCTGGGCGTGGCGGCCGTGCTGGCCGGCCTGTTCGTGCTGCAGCGTCCCTGGGTGGCCTTCAGGCGCCTGCGGTCGAGCGCGGCGGGCGGCGCAAGCGACGGCACGCGCTTCGCGCTCGCGGCGGGCGTGACGATCGCCCTCTATTCGGCCGTCGACCGAGTCGGCGTGCGACTCGTCGAGCCCTGGCTATACGCCGCGATGCTGTGGCTGTTCATGACGAGCTCGGTGAACGTCTTCGTGTTCACGATGGATCACTTCGCGCCTGGCGGTCTGGGCGGGGAGGGCACGCCTGGCGACGCAGCCGGCCGGTACCGACGACTGCTCTCGGGCGTCAACGTCCGGCGAGCGGCGGTCGGCGGACTGCTGACGTTGGCCGCGTATCTGCTGGTCTTGATTGCCCTCTCGCTTGCCCCTCTCGCAATCGTGGCACCGTTGCGCGAGTCGGCGATCGTGCTGGCTTCGGGCTGGGGAGTGGTGCGCCTCGGAGAAGCAGCCGGGTGGCGCGCCGCGACGGAGCGGATCGGTGCCGCGGCCATCGTCCTGGTAGGAGCATTCCTGCTCGCACTGGACCGATAGGCGGCAACTTCAGCCCTGGTCGCTTCTCGTCCTCCGAGGACCGAGGCCGATCTCGGGGAGACCCTCGGCCCGGGGACTCGACCTTCCGAAGAGCCGGCGCGATCCGTAGCGGCTGTTCACGAGCGCGACGCCGCCGATGATCAGAGCCGTCCCCGCCAGCACGCGGGTGTCCACCTGTTCGTGGAGAACCAGCATCCCGAGGGCGATGCCAACCACGGGCAGCAGGTAGGCGACCAGAGAGCTTCGCGTCGAACCCCAGCGCGCCAGCAGCCGGAAGAACAGGAGATAGGCGAGCCCCGAGCCAAGCAGGCCCAGCCACGTGACGGCCAGGATCGCTTCGGGCCTCGGAGTGACGGTCCAGGGCCGCTCAAACATGAATGCCAGCACCGCCACGATCAGCAGCGCGAGCGAGACCTGGAAGAACGCGGTGATCATCGGCCGCAGGTGGATGTTGCGGCGTGCGTAGACGTTGCCCGCGGCATAGGAAGCGGCGGAGCCGATCAGGGCGATCTCGCCCGCCAGCTGGTGGCTGTCGAGCGCGGCGCCAGCACCGAGCGTCCGGCTCGTCAGGAGCACGACGCCGGCGAACCCCACCAGCAGCCCGATTGCCCGGTTCACCGTGACGGGCTCATCGTGCAGGTACGCGGCCGCGAAACCGATCGTGAACAGCGGCACCGTGGCATTGAGGATCGAAGCCAGGGCTGAATCGACCGATTGTTCGGCCCACGTGATCAGCGCGAACGGGATCACGATGTTGAGTAGCGCCATCACGGTGAGGTGGCCGTACGTGTGCCGGTCGCGCGGCAGCGGCTCGCCCGCGACCCGCACGACGGTCGCGAGCAACAGCGCGCCGATGAACAGCCGCCCGGCGACCAGGGTCAGCGGGGGCAGCGACTCGACGCCGATCTTGATGAACAGGTAGCTGCTGCCCCAGCAGAAGCCGAGCAGGAAGAAGAGCGCCCAGTCCAGTCGCGACCCGCGTGCCATCGGCAGAGGATAACCGATGTTGGCCTAGGCTGCTAGGCCAAGATAACCAGCCCGGTCGCTCGGTCGCAGCCCGCCGAGGAGCCACGCGGCACGCTGGAGCGGCAGTAGGATGCGGCGATCATGACGCCCGAGACGATCCGGCGTGCACCCAAGGCAGTGCTGCACGACCACCTGGACGGGGGTCTGCGGCCGGCGACGATCGTGGACCTGGCGGCCGAATACGGGTACGACGGCCTGCCGACCAGCGACGCGGACGAGCTCGCGGCCTGGATCCGGCGCGGGGCCGACCGGAAGTCCCTCGAGCTGTACCTGGAGACGTTCGCGCACACCGTCGGCGTCATGCAGGAGCGGGACGCGATCGTCCGGGTGGCGGCTGAGTGCGCCGAAGACCTGGCGGCCGATGGCGTCGTCTATGCCGAGGTCCGCTACGCGCCCGAGCTGTCGACGCAACGCAGCCTGACGCTCGACGAGGTCGTGGAGGCGAACCTGGAGGGCTTCGGGATCGGGATGGAGCGCGCCGCCGCAGCCGGCCAGCCGATCGTCATGAAGGCCCTGGTCACGGCCATGCGCCAGGCTGCCCGGTCGGTGGAGGTCGCGCAGTGCGCCGTGCGCTGGCGCGACGCGGGCGTGGTCGGCTTCGACATTGCCGGCCCGGAGGCCGGCTATCGCCCCACGCTCCACCTGGACGCCTTCGACTACGTCCGCCGGGAGAACTTCCACATCACGATCCACGCCGGCGAGTCGTTCGGGGTGCCGTCGATCTGGGAGGCGCTCCAGTGGTGCGGCGCGGAGCGCCTGGGCCACGGTGTGCGCATCGTCGACGACATCCAGGTTCAGCCCGACGGCTCCGTTGCGCTGGGCCGCCTCGCAGCCTACGTACGCGACCGCCGCGTCCCGCTCGAGATGTGCCCGACGTCCAACGTCCACACCGGCGCCGTCGCATCGGTTGCCGACCACCCGATCGACCTGCTGCGCCGGCTGCGCTACCGCGTGACGGTCAACACCGACAACCGGTTGATGAGCGACGTCACGCTGTCGAGCGAGTTCGCGGCGTTGGACGAGGTGTTCGCGATCGGTCTCGGCGAGATGGAGTGGCTCACGATCAACGCGATGAAGAGCGCCTTCGCGCCGTTCGACGAGCGGCTGCGCATGATCAACGAGGTCGTCAAGCCCGGCTACGCTCGGCTCCGTTCCGAGGCGAGCCGGGTCGTGGCGGCCGGAGTCTGACTCCGTGCTCGATCGAATCCGCGCCTTCTTTCGCCGCAGGCCGGGCTCGAAGGCCTCCGACGTCTTCACCTCCCTGCGCCAGAGGGTGCTGCACGTCAGGCCTGAGGACGTGAAGGTCCTGGAGGGCCGCCACCTGGGCCCGGTGTTCTGCGCGCTGATGGAATTCGGGCTGCCGAAGGCGACCGCGTCGGTGGTCGTCGTCGCGGACGGAACGGTCAGCTTCTACACGAGCACCGGCGGCGGAACGATCGGCGGCGGCGAACACCCTGTGGTCCGCGAGGCGGGCATGCGCTTCCTGGACGTCGCGGGCGACCACGCCCGATCGCTCGAGCTCACGACCGACTTTCCACTGCCCGAGGCCGGCCACGTCCGCTTCCAGGTGCGGACCTCCGGTGCGGACCTGACCGGCGATGCCCCCGAGGATGCGTTGCAGCGCGGGCGGCACCTGCTCTCGCCGCTCTACTTCGCCGGGCAGGACGTCCTGACGGAGATCCGGCTGCTGTCCGAGGCAGGCGGCGTCCCCAGCTAGCGGGCCCTCAGAGGCGAGCCGCCGAGGCCTCCGGCAGCGCGACGACGAACCGGCTCCCGCCGAAGCCGTTGGCCTCGATCCACACCCGGCCGCCCATGGCCTGCATCAGCCGTCGGGCGGCGTACAGTCCGATGCCCGACCCGCGCAGGTGCCGCCGATCGACCCGGACGAACGCTTCGAACACGGACTCCCATTCGGACGATGGCACGCCCCGCCCGTCGTCGGTGACGTAGACGCGGATCTCGCCGGCCTCGCGCCACGCACCCAGGCTGATGCCCTCGCCCTTGGGGGCGTACTTCGACTCGTTCTCGAGCAGGTGTTCCAGCACCTGCCGGAACCGCGACTCATCGCCGAGGCCGATGAGCGCGTTGCCGGGCGGCGACCAGCGCAGCTTGTGCGGCCGCAACACGAGCGTGAGCGTGTCGATCGACTCGGAGACCACGTCGCCGATGTCGAACGGTTCGCGGGCGAGCTTCGTCAAACCGTCGCCCCGGACCGCGGCGAGGATCGAATCGACGAGTCTGTCGAGGCGGGTGACCTGCTCGACCGCTGCCGACCGCCAGTTGTCGGCCGATGCCCGGGCGGGCGGATCCTCGGCTCCGCTCGCAGCATCGGCCAGGAGGTCGAGGTAGGCGCGCACGATCGCGAGTGGCGTCCGGAGCTCGTGTGTCACGACCGACAGCAGCTCGGCGCGCGCCTGGTCGAGCGCCGTGAGCGTGGCCAGCTGGGTTTCGGCCTCGGCTTGCACGCGACCTTTCTCGACGATGCCCGCAAGCAGCGCGGCGATGGTCTGCAGGAACCGGACGTCGTCGTCGGCGAACACGCGCGGATCGGCCGTCTGGACGTTGAGCACGCCGACGAGCCGGTCATCCCACGTGAGCGGCACCGACAGCATCGAGGTCAGTCCTGCCACGTCGAAGCCCGGGATCCACTTGAAGTGCGGGTCCGTTCGGACGTCAGGAACCTGCACCGGCCGACGCTCGGCGGCGGCCAGCCCCGTCACGCCTTCGCCAATGGCCATGTGGACCTTGCCGACGTGCTCCTTGTCCAGCCCGTTCGTCGCGGCGAGCGTCAGCGTGGAGCCGTCACGCTCCAGCAGGTAGAAGGAGCACACCTCGACGCCGACCGCGAGGGTGGTGCGGTCGACGAGCGTGCGCATGAGGTCGTCCCAGTCCCGGGCGCGGGTCGCGAGCTGGGCGAACTCCTGGAGCAGCGAGAGCTCGCGCAGCTTGCGCTCGGTATCGAGCTGGCCGTTCGCGGCCGCGCGACTTGCGGCCGAGCGCGGCGTCCGCCCCCTCCTCGGGGCGGGGCCGGTGCGCTCAGCTGACGGCGACTTCCGGGCGCTCATACGGACCAGTGACGCATACCTCGCCCGATTCGTCGAGTGGTGACGAGCCCGTCCGCCGCACGCGGTAGCGGTGGTGGATCGTCGTCTCGCCCGCCGAGAGCATCGCGCTCACCGGGCAGTACTTGCGCGCGGACAGCTCGATCGCACGCCGAACCGCCCGAACGTCGAGGTCGGGACCGACCAGGTCGTGCACGACCTCGATCGCCGTGAAGACCTGGGGATACTGGCGACGCTGCTCGCTCCTGGAATGCACGGCGTATTCCGAGACGACCTGCCGTTTCTTCGCGAGGATCGACACCACGTCCATTCCGGTGCAAGCCACGAGAGCCGCCATGAGCAACTCGGTCGGGCGGCTGCCGGTGTTGCCGTCGGAGTCGTCGGCGACGATCGTGTGACCGGACCCGGTCGTCGTGGTGAAGCCCATCCCGCCCTGGAAGCGGGCTTCGACGGTCTTCTTGAACGTCACGCGACGGGTTCTTCCACTGGGGGAATGCCGTCGGCTGCGCCGCTCTCGGCCAGGAACTGCTCGCGATACAGCCGAGCATACAAACCGCCTCCTCGCAGCAGCTGGGCATGCGTGCCGTGCTCCAGGATGCGGCCGCGCTCGTAGACCAGGATCTGGTCGGCGCGCAGGATCGTCGACAGCCGGTGGGCAATCGCGATCGTGGTGCGGTTCTCCATCAGGCGCTCCAGCGCCGCCTGGATGAGCCGCTCGCTGACGGTATCGAGGGCCGATGTCGCCTCGTCGAGGATGAGGATCCGCGGGTCCTTGAGCAGCACCCGCGCGATCGCGACTCGCTGCTTCTCGCCGCCCGACAGCTTGTAGCCGCGCTCCCCGACGATCGTGTCGTAGCCGTCTGGCAACTCGAGGATGCGGTCGTGAATCGCCGCCGCCCGCGTGGCGACCTCCAGCTCGGCGTCGGTGGCCTCGGGTCTCGCGTAGCGGAGGTTGTCGCGAACGGAAGCGTGGAACAGGTACGTCTCCTGGGTCACGAACCCGATCACCTCGCCGAGCGAGGCGAGCGTGAGCCGGCGCACGTCCCGCCCGTCGATCTCGACCGCTCCCGTGTCGACGTCGTACAGGCGGGGAACGAGATAGGTGGTCGTCGTCTTGCCCGAGCCCGACGGCCCGACGAGGGCAACCAGCTGCCCGGGCTCTACCTCGAAGTCGATGTCCTCGAGCGCGAACGGCAGCGGCGCCTGGCCGTTTGGCCCGAATCCGTTCGTGAGGCCGTCCAACCCGTCGGCCGGCCCCTGCCCATCGGTTGCGTCCTCGACGAGGGCCTCCTCGGCCTCCGACGGGGCTTCGTTCGCCGTGGACAGCGCGACGGCAACCTCATGCCGGTGCCCGTCCGCCGCCTGCTGGGCCTGCATCGAGGGAACCGCCGCGGTCGGATAGCGGAAGCCGACGTGGTGGAAGCGGACGCTGCCCCTCACGCTCCTTGGATCGAGCGCGACGGCGTCGGGCGCGTCGACGATCTCCGGATCCATCTCCAGGTACTCGAAGATCCGGTCGAAGAGCGCGAGCGAGCCCTGGATCTCGACCTGCACGTTGAGCAGTTGGCCAAGCGGGAAGAAGAGCCGGCTCTGGAGGGTAGTGAAGGCCACGATCACGCCCGCGGTCGGTGCCGACGGATCGCCGTTCGCCGCGAGGGTGCCGGCCAGCCAGTACACGAACGCAGGCGTGATGGAAAAGATCGTGCCGATGATCATGAAGAACCAGCGGCCCACCATCGCCTGCCGGATCTGGAGGTTGGCGAGGATCCGGTTCAGCCGACGGAACTTGTCGAGCTGGGGCGCCTGCTGGCCGAAGGTCTTCGTCAGCAGGATGCCGCTCACGCTCAGCGTCTCTTCTGTCGCGGCGGTGATGTCGGCGAGCGACTTCTGCGTCTCGCTACTGACTGCTCGCCGGACCTTCCCGACGCGGAACGTGAGGTAGGCAAAGAACGGCAGCAGGCCGAGAGACAGGAGCGTCAGCCGCCAGTCCAGCAGGAACATGGCGACGATCGTGCTGATCGTGACGGCGAGGTTGCTCGTGACCGAGCTTGCGGTGTCGGTGACGACGGCCTGCACCCCGCCGACGTCGTTGGCCAGGCGGCTCTGGATCTCGCCGGTCCGGGTCTCAGTGAAGAAACGCAGCGGCATCCGCTGCAGGTGCGCGTACAGCGCGTTGCGGAGGTCCTGCATGACGTTCTGGCCGATCGCGTTGTTCATGTAGCTCTGCCCGACGCCGATCAGCCCGGAAAAAATCGGCAGCACGATCATCAGGCCGACGTAGAGGTTGAGGAGCTCGTAGTGCTGCCCGACGATCACGTCATCGATGAGCAGCTTGAGGAGGTATGGGTTGACCAGCCCGATCAGGCTCGTGGCCAGGATCGCAGCCAGGACGACGACGACCTGCAGGCGGTAGGGCCGGAAGAAGGCGACGATCCGGCGCAGCGTTCGACCGCGCCGCTCCCTGGGGATGGGAGGCGCGTCGTCGAAGCCGGGCCCGTAGCGCATCATGCGACCGCCTCCACGCGGGAAGGTCATGCTCGCGACGCTATCACGGAGCGCTGAAGGCCGACGCGGGCAGGGTCAGGGCGCGACGGCTTCCGCGACGATCGTGGAACGGCGCGACGCGACGGGCTTGACCGCGAGGTCGCCGATCAGTCCGAGCGTAAAGGTGGGCAGCCGCCTGCCCCACGCCCGGGCGAGGTGGCCGGTCGTCTGGATGTCCACGCTCGTAAAGCCCGCCAACGCGAGGGTGGCCTGCAGCGTCCGGGGGTCGTTGCACGCGCCGACCAGCGGATGGGCATCGGCCGCCGTCGCCTTCACGAGCCGCTGCAGCCGCGCCCGAGCCCGTGGCGGGATGCCGAGATAGGAGCGGACGAAGGGATGCCGCCGATTGACCGTGGTGAGCACGAGGTGCCCGCCCGGCCGCAGCCAGCGCCGGAGGTTGGCGAAGGCGGCCGGCGGATCGGCGAAGTGCTCGACCGTGAAGTTCGAAAGGATCACGTCGAATGACGCCGGCGGGAAGGCGTCGCTGTCGGCGCACACGTCGGCCACGACGAACTCGTCGAGGTAGGGGAGCGAACCGTCTGGCGGGGAATGGACGTCTGCGCCGACGAACCGGCCAATCCGCGATCGATAGGCCGCCAGGATCGAGTTTCGCCCGCAGCCGGCATCCAGTGCGACGACCAGGCCGCCTCGGGCCTCGGCGTCTGCGAAGGCGCGGTCCAGCGCGCTGCGGACGAGCTCACCGGGCGGCGGACCGACCCGCAGGGTCGAGATCAGTGCGTCGCGACCCGCCCTGCTCACCAGGCGGTGGCGGTGCTCGCTTCGGTCACGCCCTGCGCTTCGAGCCAGCGCTCTGCGTCGATCGCAGCTCTGCAGCCATCCCCGGCGGCCGTGACGGCCTGGCGATACCGGTGGTCGTGCACGTCTCCGGCGATGAACACTCCTTCGATCTTCGAGCCTGTCTCGTCGCGGACCTCGAGGTAGCCCATTGGGTCAACGTCAAGCCAGCCCTTGAAGATCTCCGTGTTGGGCTTGTAGCCGATCGCGACGAACAGCCCCTCGACCTCCATCTCCTCGGGCTCGCCGCTGACCGGGTCGCGCAGCCGCAGTCCTTCGACGTGGTGCTCGCCGAGGACCTCGTCCACGATGCGGTTCGGATGGATGTCGATCTTGGGGTGCGCGACGGCCCGGTCCTGCATGATCTTGCTGGCGCGGAAGTTTTCCCGGCGATGGAGCATGTGGATCCTGGAAGCGAAGCGCGTCAGGAAGAGCGCCTCCTCGAACGCCGTGTCGCCACCTCCAACGACCGCGATCTCCTTGTCACGGAAGAAGAAGCCATCGCACGTGGCGCACGCCGACACGCCGCGGCCACGCAGCCTGGTCTCGCTCTCGAGCCCCAGCCAGAGGGCCGAAGCTCCGGTCGCGATGATCACCGCCTGCCCCGTGTACTCGACCCCTCGCGCCCAGGCCCGGAACGGCCGTTCGCTCAGGTCGACCCGATCGATGTCCACGTCGACGATGTGCGATCCGAACCGCTCGGCCTGCGCCCGGAAGAGGGCCATCAGGTCGGGGCCCTGGATGCCGTCCGGGAAGCCGGGGTAGTTCTCCACGTCGCTCGTGATCATGAGCTGGCCACCGGGAGCCGAGCCGGCGAGCACGATCGGTTCCAGGTTGGCCCTCGCGCCGTAGATCGCCGCGGTCAGCCCAGCCGGGCCGGAGCCGATGATGAGCAGCTTCGTGTCCGTTCGTCCGTCGCGCCCGGTGTCGACCGACACGCCCCCTGGCGCACGATCGACATCGGACTCGATGGCGATCGGCGCAAAGCCTCCGCTCACGGGCACGCTCCCGTCGGAGGAGCCGGCATCGCCGGAAAAGTCGATCGAGAAGGGGTTGAGGGGGGTCGAGGCTGGATTGACCTTGCCGTCTTCCGGCGGGGTCTGGCGTTCGGTCATGCTGAGCTCAATCGTAGCACGATCCAGATACTCCCCGGGGGTATCGGCAAGATGCGGGTTGGAACGGCGTCGAAGGCGGTCCGCGCCTAAACGTCGCGCAGCTGTGGGATCACGTCCCGACCGATGATCTCCAGCCCCTCGGTCTCGAAGACGTTGCCCACGCTGAAGATCACGCTCTGCGCGCCGGCATCGGCCAGTTCGCCGAACCGGTCGACGATCTGGCTGGGCGACTGGGAGTGGTCGCCGCCCGTGGGCGACACCCGGACGAACTGGAGCGTCGAGCGCTCGATCTCTTCGAACGGCCGACCGACGGCTGCACAGTGTTCGCGCAGGATCGCGTACTTGCGCGCGATGCCGGCCGGCTGCCCGAACACGTTGCAGGCGTCTCCGTACTGCGCGACGAGGCGGAGCGTCTTCCGCTCACCACCTCCACCGATCATGATCGGAACGCGGGGTCGTGAGATCGACTGCGGGGAGTTCAGCAGCCGCGAGGCGCGGTAGTGACGGCCATTGTGCTGGGCCTCCGTTCCGCGCTCGCCCTGCCACATCGCATGGGCGATCTGGAGCGTTTCCTCGAGCATCTCGAAGCGTTCCCCGAGCGGCGGAAACGGGAAGCCGAGACCGCGCGACTCCTGCTCGTTCCAGGCCGCCCCGATGCCGAGCCAGGCCCGCCCGCCGGACAGGACGTCGAGCGTCGTGGCTGCCTTCACCCAGAGGCCGGGGTAGCGGTAGTGGACCCCCCCGACCATCAGGCCCAGCCGCGCCCGCTGCGAGTTCGCGGCCATGAACCCGAGCGTCGTCCATCCCTCGAGCATGGGTTCCGTGGCAGGGCCAACGCTCCGGATCTGGAAGAAGTGGTCCATCACCCAGATCGAGTCGAAGCCGACGTCGTCGGCGCAGCGCACGATCCTGGCCAGTGTCGGACCGATCCTTTCGGTACCGCCCGGATACGTGAACGACGGAATCTGGAGGCCGAGCTTCACCGGGATCTCCTGCTCATCGGAGCGTTTCCCACGCCGGCGGGAGGCGGCAAGCCTAACGGAAGAGGTCGTTTTCGGACGGCATCACGACTTCCCGGATCGAGCCCTCGCCGCGGGTGAAGATCGCACCGCGAACCAGCGCCGCGGGACGTCCAGCCGTCTTGCCCAGTGCGAGCTCGGCTGCCGAGGCGAGCTCGTCGGCGACGGCACGGACCGTCGAGCGCATCACGCGGCCGTCGTGGTCAGGGGTGCCGCGGAGGTCGTCGAGCGGTTGCATTCCCGAGACACCAATGGCGACGTCGACGATGCCGACGCGCCACGGCCGCCCGAACGAGTCGGAGACGATCACGGGGACGTCGTTCGCGAACCGCTCGCGGAGGATGGCGCGGATGCGGGCCGCAGACGCATCGGGATCCTCGGGGAGCAGCGTCACCACCGCGCCCGACTCCTGACCGACGTTGGAGGCGTCCACGCCTCCATTCGCGCAAACGAACCCATGCCGCGTCTCGGTGATGAGCACACCGCGCTCCATGCGCACAACGCGCACGGCCTCGCGCAGGACCACCTCGACCTGCCGAGCGTCCCGGTCGAACTGTCGGGCGAACTCGACAGCGTCCGGGCGGGGCTCGATCGAGGAGAGGTCCACGACCGCTCCTTCGGCCTTGGACACGACTTTCTGGGTGACGACCAGGACGTCATCGGTTTGCAGCGGGAGCGCGCCTGGCGTTCGGTCGAGCGCATCGGCCAGGAGCGCGCCGAGGTTGTCGCCGACCCGGACCTCGGGGACCCCCTCGAGGCCGATCACCCGGAGCTCAGCCGGCATGCACCCTCTCGGGGGCCTGCTGTTCGATGAGCAGCAGGTCGTCGGGCGTGTCCAGGTCGAGCGTGAGCGGGCCGTCGAGCTCCACCAGGCGGGCGCCGGCCTCGGCCGCGCACTCCGCATGGGCTGCCCGGCTGTCGCCACCGAAGCCGAACTCGATCGCGTCCGGGGGCGCAACGAGCAGCACGTTGGTGCCGCGCCGGTGGCGGTCCGACACGAGCACGACGAGCGGCCGTTCCGGATCGGAGAGCCGCTCCAGGACGCGCCCCAGGGCTTCGGGCGAGATCAGGGGCAGGTCGATGGGCAGGACGACGATCGCATCGGCGCCGGCGGCCAAGGCCTCCTCACGCGCCTCGCGGAGGCCGCGGTTGAGGCCCTGGCTGCGCTGCCGCAGCGGGCGCGCCCCGGCGGCCAGGGCCAGGTCCCGGACGGCCTGGTCGGGAGTCACCACGAGCACCTCGTCGATGCCCGTCGTCGCCACTGCCGCCTCGATCGTCCGATGCGCCATCCGCGTCGCGAGGTCGCGTCGCTCCTCGGCGTCCAGCGTTTCGCCGAGGCGCGACTTTGCGCCCTCGAGCGTGCCCACCGGGATGATCGCGAACACGTGGCCGTGAGTCGGCGCGGCGCGGTTCATGGCCGCATCCTACGCGCGCAGCTGGGCTGCAGATTCAAGGACACCGCCTGCAAGTCGGGCGCGACTCGCGTCGTCGGTCATGACCGTGTCCGTGACGAGCACCTTCATCCCGAGACCCTCGATCTCCGGCGCGAGGCCGGCATCGACACGATCGACCACGAACAGATCGACGATGCCCTCGTAGAGGCGCGCCACGCCGAGCGCGGTGGCCTCGTGGCCCAGCGACGCGAGCATCCGATCCGCGGGACCCTTCAGGGCACGTCCGCCGACGATCGGTGAGACGGCGACGACGGGGGAGCCACCGCGACGGGCCGCGGCCAGCAGCTCGCGCATTCCCGGAACCGCGAGGATCGGGCCGATCGAGACGATCGGGTTCGACGGTGCGATGACGACGATCTCCGCAGAGCCCAGCTCCCCACGCGCCCGCGCCGGCACGCCGGCGCGCTCGATGCCCGCAAAGCGGACCTCGTGCACGACCGGCTCCTGGCGGAGGCGCACGAAGTAGTCCTGGAAGTCGAGCCAGCCATCGTCGGTCCGTACCTGCGTCCGCACGGGATCGTTCGTCATGGGCAGCACGGTCGCGGTCACCCCGAGCGAGGCCGCGAGGCCGAGCGTCACATCGGCCAGCAACTCCCCGCCACGGACCCGGTACGAGCGGACGAGGTGGGTCGCCAGATCGCGGTCTCCCAGCCGGAACCAGGTTTCCTCGCCGTAGCGGGCGAGCATCTCCGAGGCGTTCCAGGTCTCGCCGGCCAGCCCCCAGCCCTGTTCGCGGTCGGCGAGGCCAGCGAGGGTGTACATGACGGTGTCGACGTCCGGGCTGACCAGCAGCCCGTGCCGTTCGAGGTCGTCGGCGGTGTTGACGACGACGGTCAAGTCGCGGCCGACCGTCGACTGCAGCCCCTGCGCCAGCTTGGCGCCGCCCACGCCGCCGGCCAGCGCGACGACGCGCATCCGTCAGGTGTTCCCGAGCAGCTCGCGCACCTCGCCGATCCGGGCGATCGTTTCGCGGTCGTAGGGCGCCGGAAGTCGTGCGATGACGTGGCGGAAGCCCATCTCCCGGTACGGGACGATGGCGTCCGCGACGGCGCGTGGCGGACCCAGCAGGATCGGGACGCTCGTGATCTCGGTCAGCCCGTTGTGCGCGAGGAGGCCCTGAAAGGCTTCCTGGGCATCGTCTGCGGAGTCCCGGATGACGATGGGGAAGCTGATCGTCATCTCGATCGTGGCGGGGTCGCGCCCGACGTCGCGGCAATGCCCGAGAAGCGTTTCCATCTTGCCGCGCGCTTCGTCGACGAAGCCACTCGTGTTCCAGGCGTCCGCGTGGCGGGCAACCGTCCGCAGCGTCTTCCGCGGACCGGAGCCGCCGACCAGGATCGGCAGGTGCGACTGGATGGGGCGCGGCTCGCAGACGGCCTCATCCAGCCGGTAGTGGTCGCCCTGGTGCGTCACGCGCTCGCCGTCGAACAGGCGGCGCAGCAGCGGCACCGCCTCCTCGAGGCGGTCGAGCCGCTCGCCGACGCTGCTGCCGAACTCGATGGAGAACGCGTCATGCTCGCGCTCGAACCACGCGCCGCCAATTCCGAGGATCGCGCGTCCGCCGCTCACGTGATCGAGGGTCGTGGCCAGCTTGGCCGTCACTCCGATGTTGCGGAAGGTGTTCGCGCCGACCATCAGGCCGACGGTGACGCGCTTCGTGAGCGCTGCCCACGCCGCGAGCGTGAGCCAACCTTCGAAGATCGGCTGCTCCCAGGCGCCCTGGATTGCGAGCAGGTGGTCCCACGTCCAGAGCCCGTCCCAGCCGGCGACTTCCGCGGCAAGCGCGGCGTCGCGCACGTTCGGCCAGTCGGAGGACTGGGACCAGAGCTGGGCGCCGAATTTCATCCGGGCGCCGCTAGCTCGTCAGCTTGGGCAAGACGTCGCGGCCGAAAACCTCGATCCAGCGGTCCTGATTGCGGCCGACGTTGTGGAGATAGACCTGGTCGAAGCCCAAGTCGAGGAACTTCTGGATCTCCTTGCGGTGAGCCTCCGGGTCGGACGAGATCAGCATGCGTCCCTTGAAGTCCTCGGCTCGTACGAGCTTGGCCATCTGCGCGAAGTCGTGCGGCGAGCGGATGTCCTGCTTGGGGAACTTCATGCCGCCGTTCGGCCACTCCACGATCGCGTTCTGGAGCGCCTCCTCGTCCGTGTCCGCCCACGAGAGGTGGAGCTGGAGGATGTAGCGGAACTTCGATGGGTCGTTACCGGCCTCGGTGCAGCCTTCGCGGCACTTGGCGAAGATCATCTCGATCTTCTCCTCGGGCGCGCCCACCGTGATCAGGCCGTTGGTCAGCGCACCGGTCTTCTTGGCCGTGACCGGCCCGGCCGTCGCGACCAGGATCGGCGGCGGCTCGTCGGGCAGGGTCCACAGGCGCGTGGCCTCCATCTTGTAGTACTTGCCGTCGTGCTTGACGTCCTTGTCGCGGCTGTTGAACAGCTTCTTGATGATCTCGATGGCCTCGAACATGCGGCTGATGCGCTCCGGCGTTTCCGGCCAGTAGCCGCCCAGCACGTGCTCGTTGAGGGCCTCGCCGGAGCCGAGCCCGAGCCAGGTGCGACCCGGGTACATCGCCTCCAGGGTCCCGGCCGCCTGCGCGACGATCGCCGGGTGCATCCGGAACGAGGGGCACGTCACGCCAGGCCCGAGGTCGCCCTTGGTGTGCTCGCCGACGGCCGTCAGCACATTCCAGACAAAGGCCGCGTTGCCCTGCTGAGGGACCCACGGCTGGAAGTGATCCGCGGCCATCACTCCTTCGAACCCGCAAGCCTCTGCATGGGCCGAGTAGTCGACCACCTCGCGTGGCCCGAACTGCTCCAGCATCGCCGCGTAGCCGATCTTCGCCCTGGCCATCTCTAGCCTCTGTACTCGAACGTCTGCTCGACTTCGACGAGGAACGTGAGCCGGTCCTGGCCCTCATGCCGCGACGGGTCCCGGTCGTAGCGGCGGGCCAGGGCCTGGATGTCGGCGATCGCCTGCGGCCCTTCATGCAGCAGCCGCGCCTCGCCCTTGAGGCCGACCCAGTGCTCGGGGTCCGACCAGTCCTGGACGGCCATCGTGATGCGCGGGTCCCGAAGGAGGTTGCGCGGCCAGTGTCGCGTCCGCCGGCTGTTGATGATCAGGCCGTCACCCTGCAGGCCGTACCAGATCACCGCCTCGTGCGGAGCGCCGTCCGGATCGACTGTCGCGATCGTCGCCCAGCGGACGCCCGCGAGGTAGGCGCGCAACTCCGGGGTCAAGCGATCGGCCGCCGGTCGGGCGGCCCGGGCAGGCTCGCTCACGCTCCGGATGGTACGCGACGGCGGGAAACGTGGCGGACGAGAGGTGCGTCGCGGTCAGGTCAGCGGGGACTTCCTCATCGAGGCCGTGTCGAGGCCGTCAGTGCCGCGAGGCGCTCGTCATGGTCAGGCCCGCCCGTGCCGCTCAACGTCGCGACGACCCGCCGGGGCAGCCGGCGCGGCGGTGCGGGCTCGAGCGCGGGTCGTCCCAGCAGGAAGCCCTGCCCGAATTCGACCCCGAGCTCGATCAGTGTCTCGAGGTCGTGCCGGCGTTCGATGCCCTCGGCGACGAGCTGCGCGTCGATCCTTCGCCCGAACGAGACGAAGGCCTCGACCAGCGCCTGCTTTGCGCCGTCCCGGCGCACACCGCGCACGATCTCGCGGTCGATCTTGATGATCGACGGCCGGAGCGCGGCCACGAGCGTGAAGCTGGCGTAGCCAGCCCCCGCGTCATCGACAGCGAAGCCGAACCCGAGCTTGCGCAGCGCCCGCGCCTGGCGCTTGAGCGGGCCGACGTCCGACACGGCCTGCTGCTCCGTGACCTCGACCGTCAGCTGCCGGGGCTGCAGTCCTGCCGCCTGCACCATCGCGACGAACGCGTGCGCCTCGAAGCGCGGGTCGAGCAATCCTTCGGGAGTGAGGTTGATCGACAGCCGGAGCGGCTTGCCGCCCGCGACGTTCCTGGCGGTCTGAAGGCGCGCCGCCCGCTCCAGGATGATCCGGACGATGAACAGGTCGAGCTCGACGGACCGCCCGGTGTCGATCGCCGCCTGGACGATCGCGCTGATCGACTGCGGCAGCGTCGGCATGACCGGGCGGAAGAGGCACTCGTGCTCGTGGAGCTCGCCGGTCGCGAGCTCGACGATGGGCTGGAAGGCCACCTGGTGCACGGCACGCAGCGTGAAGAAGTGGTCGAGGGTCTTCGTCTGCGCGATCTGGATCGAGCGACCCATGCCGATCCGGTCGGCCAGCCCGGACTGCTGCACCGCCGCCCCGAGAGCGACCAGGTAGCGGTCCGGTTCCGGAATCGAGGGGTCGACGCCGACGAGGCCGTACTCCGGGTTACGTGAGGCCCGAGCGACGTCCGAGGCCGCGCCGTCGGTCAGCTGCGACGCGGGCGCGATCAGGCAGACGCCGCCCTCCAGGTCGAGCAGCCGTGCGCCGGCCAGCCCCTCGGCGAGCTGCTTGACGAAACGGATGTCACGCGACCACAGGAGTCGTTCGTCGGCCCGTCGCTGCGAGGTGAGGAACCGCACGTCCGCATGGTGCCGGTCGGATGCTTTGTCGGGCCTCGGCCCAAGGTCCGCCGGGGACCCGGTCGTTGGTACCAGCGGCAACCGGCACGTTGACCAGTCGGCTGGGCCCGTCAGTCGACCCGTTCGCCGGCGCGGACTTCGATGTCCAGGCGGTTCTCCGGTGGTGCGAGCGGACAGGCCCATTTCGGGTCGAAGGCGCACGACGGCTGGTACGCGAAGTTGAAGTCGAGGATCAGGGTCCGCCGCCGGAGGTCGCCACCCAGGTCGGCTGACTTCGCGGCGTCCAGGAGGTAGCGGCCCGCGCCGTACGTCTCGCGGCCGTTCGTGGCATCGCGGAAGGGCAGGAACAGGCCGCCGGCGTAGCCCTCCATCCAGTACAGCGAGAGCTGTCGTTCGCCGTCCGCAAAGGGAATCTCGACACGGCCGATCAGCGTGAAGCGCATCGTCCCACCGGCACTGACGGGCAGGTCGAGCGAGCCGAACGGCGACGCGCTCCTGGTCGTCTGCTCGGCCTTCGCGGGCTCCACGACGACCTCGAATCGGATCGCGGGATCGAACTCGAAGTGACGCGCGCGAAAGGAGCTGCGTTCGGCGGCCCGGACCGGTGACTGGGGATGCTCCCGGAACAGCCGCTCACGGACGGCCCGCCAATGGTCGAACGCCGCCCGAACATCGTCGGCAGCGAGGCGCCGGACGTCCGCGTAGAGCTCGGCTACCGACCGCCGCCAGTCGGCCAGTTCGAGCTCGTCGCCGTCGGTCACGACGCTCGTCGCAAGGTCGGCCATCCGGCAATCGTAGTCGAGCCCCGGATAGAATCACGCCCCGGTCTGCCGCCCTGCGGTGGCTCAAGGAGGAGGCACGCGAGTGGCGAACGATCGAGACGGGGGCGGCGGGGGGGCGCGGTCGAGGGATCGGGCGGAGATCGGCGTCTTCGGCGGGTCGGGCTTCTATTCGCTGCTCGACGATGTACGCGAAGTCAAGGTCGATACGCCCTACGGGCCGACCTCCGACAGCGTCTTCCTGGCCGAGGTGTCC
>DASXSA010000216.1:0-3999 GCA_036506235.1 Candidatus Limnocylindrales bacterium
ACATCAGTGCCTACTGGGCGGGCTTCCTGGCGTACCACGCGGCGGGCCTGAGCTCGTCGCTGCCACGGATGTTCGGATTCCAGGCGGAGGGAGCCGCACCGATCGTGCTCGGGCACGTGGTCGAGCGTCCCGAGACGGTCGCGACCGCGATCCGGATCGGCAACCCGGCGTCGTGGCAGAAGGCGACCGCCGCGCGCGACGCGTCGGACGGGCTGATCCGCGCGGTGACGGACGAGCAGATCCTTGCTGCGTACCGCGATCTCGCGCGCCTGGAGGGGATGTTCTGCGAGCCGTCCTCGGCCGCCTCCCTCGCCGGCGTCGCACAACTCGCAGCGTCTGGTGAACTGGACCGGAACGCTCTCATCGTCTGCGTGCTGACCGGCGCGGGTCTCAAGGATCCGCGGACCGCGGAATCCGCCTCCGCCCCGATCCTGGAGGCCGGGCCGACGGCCGACGACGTTCGGCGTGCCCTCGGTTGGTGAGCGCTCATCCGCCCCCGCAGCGTCCCCTAAGCAGGGGCTGAGCGCGTGAAGAGCTGGCTGGCCGAGCTCGACGGGCGCCGAATCCTCGTCGAGGTTCCGGCCTCGTCCGCCAACCTCGGAGCGGGCTACGACTGCCTGGCGCTGGCGCTCGACCTTGTCAACCGGATCGAGCTCGAGGTCCGCGGCTGGAGTCGCGGCGAAGTCGACTTGTCCGTCGACGGCGAAGGCGCCGGCGAGCTGCCGTCCGACCGCACGAACCGCTTCGTCCGTGCGCTCGAGGCGATCCTCACGGAGGTTCGCGGCGAGATTCCCGTCGGTGCAGCGTGGGGCGTCGAGATGCGTAACAAGATCCCGCTCGCGCGGGGGCTCGGCTCGTCCGCAGCCGCCACGGTCGGCGGTCTCGTTGCGGGTAACGCGCTGCTCGGCGAGCCGCTCACCAATCGGGAGCTGCTGCGACTGGCGACCGAGATCGAGGGCCACGCCGACAACGCAGCCGCCGCCTTGCTCGGCGGCTTCACTGTCGTCGGACCTTCAAACGGTGGGGTCGAGGCCCTCCGCTTCGACGCCCCGCGAGACCTCCGGGCCGTGCTGTTCATCCCCGACCTGCGTCTCGAGACGAAGGCGATGCGGCGCGCCCTGCCTCGATCGGTGCCCCTTGCCGATGCGACCGCGAACCTCGGCCGCCTGGCGCTTGGTGTCGCGGGTCTCACGAGCGGTCACTACGAGCTGCTCCGTATCCTGACCGTCGACCGCCTCCACGAGCCGTACCGCGCCAAGCTCTATCCGCAGTTGCCGCTCCTCGTCGAGGCGGCGCGCGAGGCGGGAGCCATCGGCGCCTGCCTGTCCGGGGCCGGATCGACGGTCGTGGCGTTCTCCGATTCGGTGTCGGCGTTCACCCGCATCGAGGCGGCGCTGCTCGGCGTGGCGGCCGAGAACGACCTGCCGGGACGCGTCGAGATCGCCGCACCGCGGAACCAGGGAGCACGCGTCCTGACGCGACGCTGAGCGCAGCCGGACGTCCGGATTGAACGAGGGTCTGCCGGAACCGATATCTCCGGGTGCGCGGCCTTCCGACCGACGTCGGAACCGGGTGCGCCGCACGAACGTCCCGGTCGCGCGCCGTTCGACCGAACGGCCATTCGGGAGAATTGGGATGTCACGTCTCCTTCGGCCTCGCGCTCTTGCCACGATGAGCGTCCTTGCCGTATTCGCCCTCATCGCGGCGTGCGGTGGCTCCGCGACCCTTTCGAAGGTCGGTGGGCCCGTCGGGCAAAACTTCCAGGGTCAGGCGGCACCCTCGGCGGCAGCCTCGCCCGGCGCCACGTCGGCCAACGCGGGGGGCTCTGGGAGCAAGTCGCAGCCCGATCAGCAGGCACCGATCCAGGACACCGCCTACATCGTCAAGACCGGCACGATGACGGTCGAGGTCCCGCACCTCGACGAGACGCTCCTGAAGGCCCGCGCGGCGATCACCGGGCTCGGTGGATACATCGCAGACTCACAGCAGGTCAACAACGATGACCGCTCGACCGCGTCGCTCACGTTCCGAATCCCCGTGGCTCGCTGGGAGGACGCCCTCGACGCGATCCGCAAGCTTGACTCGGTCAAGGTCAAGGACCTCACGACGAACTCGGTCGAGATCACCGGCCAGGTGCTCGACCTGGGCGCCCGGATCGACAACCTCAAGGCGACCGAGCGGCAGCTGCTGCTGATCATGGGCAAGGCCGTGAAGATCAGCGACATCCTCGAGGTCCAGTCGAGGCTCACGGACGTCCAGGGCCAGATCGAGCAGCTGTCCACGCAACAGGCGCACCTGCAGCAACAGGCCGCTCTCTCGACGCTCACGGTCGTCTTCTCGACGCCGGCGCCACAGGCGGTGACCGAGACCTCGAAGGGCTGGGACCCCGCCGCCGAGCTGGATCATGCGGTCGCCCAATTGCTTGGGATCGGCCAGTCGCTCGCGACCGCGGGAATCTGGTTCGCGATCGTCTGGCTGCCGGTCCTCTTCTCCGTCGCCTTTGTCGCCCTGGTCGTCCGCTTCGCTGCCGGCCGGCTGGGACTGCTCCGCCGACCGGACGGCGGGCCCGGTCCGGAGCCTGCAGCGCCGGCGGCGTAGTCCTGGCTCAGGCGCCCGCGCGGGCCGCCAATCGAGCCTCGATGAAGCGTCGGACCTCGGTCCACGCCTGCCCCGAGGTCTTCGCGAATTCGTCGGCCTTGCGGTCAAAGAAGCTGTGGGGCGCCTTCGGGTAGGTGATGATCCGGTGGTCGACGCCGGCATCCTGCAGGGCGTGCTCGAAGTCGCGCACGGCAGAGGCCGGGATGCCCTGGTCGGCGCCTCCGAAGATGCCCAGGATCGAGCCCTGCATCTGGGAGGCGAGCTCGGAAGGAGCGGGTGAGCCGCTGCGGTGCGGGCCGGTCGGCCAGCCATAGAAGCCGATGGCGCCGTTGACACCGAGTCCCATCGCGCTGGTCAGGAACGCGATCCGGCCGCCGAAGCAGAACCCGATCGTGAAGAGCTGCCCCACGGAACCTCCATCGTCGCTTCGCAGGTAGGAGGCAGCCGCCGTGATGTCGGCCGTCAGGCCCTCGTAGCTCGTCTGGCCGACGTGGGGCGTGTAATCGAACTCGGGGCCGCGGCGGCCGAGCCCCGCGGTCCGCCCGAAGTAATCGATCGCGATGGCGTGCAGCCCGATCTCGGCGAACCGCTCCGCCAGGTCCTCGTAGTACGCATGCAGCCCGCGGACATCGGGCAGGACCACGATCCCCGCCCCACTCGGTTCAGCCGGGCGTGCCACGAACGCCGAAAAGCGGTTCCCGTCGCTCGACCTGAGCGTGATCTCCGCGGAGTCCGCGGCGCCGCCGGCGATGCCAGGGATGGGCGGCCGGCTGTCGTGGTCGAAGCACATCGTGCTGCACCTCCATGTCACTCCTTCGGGCGATTGTCCCAGCGATCGGCGATCTCGTCTCCGAAGGGGGAACGCCGAAACCCCGCTGCTAGAATCCGCCGATGCCCGCCCCGCTCGTCGTGCAGAAGTTCGGCGGCTCGAGCCTCGCCGATGCCGACCGGATCCGGCGGGTGGCGCGACGCATCGCCCGGGAGCGTGCCGCCGGCTCGGATCTGGTGGTGGTCGTTTCGGCGATGGGCGACGCCACGGACGAGCTGCTCGCCCTGGCCCATGGCATCACCGATGACCCGGATTCACGCGAGCTCGACATGTTGCTGGCCACGGGCGAGCATCAGTCCGCGACGCTCGTCTCGATGGCCCTCCACGCGCTCGGGCTGCCGGCCATCAGCCTGACCGGCCCGCAAGCCGGCATCACGACCGACGGTCGCTATGGCAAGGCCCGCATCGCCAACATCGAACCGCGGCGGGTTCAGGCCGAGATCGAGAAGGGCAAGGTCGTCATCGTCGCCGGCTTCCAGGGGCTGAGCGGTGACACCGCAGCCGACGCGGAGATCACGACGCTCGGCCGGGGCGGCTCCGACACCACCGCGGTCGCCCTCGCCGCGCGCCTC
>DASXSA010000217.1:0-12142 GCA_036506235.1 Candidatus Limnocylindrales bacterium
CGCCCGTCAGCTTGCCATGTACGAGCGGGCCTCAAGGACGCTGCCCGGCGGAACGGACTCGAACTTCCGCGCGTGGGGCACGGACACGATCTACGTCGACCGGGGCAAGGGCGGGCTGGTCTGGGATATCGACGGCAATGAGTACATCGACCTGCGAATGGGCTACGGCCCGGTGATCCTCGGGCACGGCGACGACCGCGTCGACGACTACGTCACCGAGCGCATGCGTCGCGGCGTCAGCTTCAGCCTGACGAGCGAGGACGAGGTCCTGGTCGGCGAGCTGGTCAAGGAGCTGAACCCGTGGCTCGGCCAGGTGCGTATGACCGTGTCGGGCACCGAGGCCACGATGCACGCGATGCGCATCGCGCGCGCGTACACGGGGCGCACGAAGATCGTGAAGTTCGAGGGCCAGTACCACGGCGTCCACGACTACGCCTTGATCAGCGTCCTGCCCAACGACGTCAACGAGCTCGGCGACATGGACAACCCGGTTGGCCTGGCGTGGGGCAGGGGCATCCCGCAGGCCGTGGCGGACACCGTCATCCCGGCGCGCTACAACGCCCTCGACGTCCTGCGTCGGATCTTCGAGCGGGACGGACGCGACATCGCGGGCGTGATCATCGAACCGGTGCTCGGAAACGCGCAGGGGATCCTGCCGCGACCGGGCTTTCACGAGGCGATTCGCGCGCTGACGCGGGAGTTCGGCGCGCTGCTCATCTTCGACGAGGTGAAGACCGGCTTCCGGTTCGCCCGCGGCGGGGCAGCCGAATTCTTCGGCATCACGCCTGACCTTGCGACGTACGCCAAAGCGATGGGGAACGGCTATCCCGCCGCGGCGTTTGGCGGGACCACCGAGGTCATGAGCGTGCTGCCCGACAAGGTCAGTCACGGGGGGACGTACGCCGGCAACCGCGTGGCAGCGGCAGCGGCCGTGAAGACGCTCACCATCATCAAGGAGACCGACGCACTGGAGACGGTCAAGGCGACCGGACTCCGGGTCCAGACAGGCCTCCGCGAGGTGCTCGAGCGGCGCGGCATCGCCCACGTCTTCACGGGGCACCCGACGATGTTCGGGGTCATGTTCACCGAGCACGCCCCGACCGAGTACCGCGACTGGGCGAACAGCGACCACGACCTCTACGACGCCGTTGCGGTCGGCATGCATGCGCGAGGCGCCATGCCGGAGCCGGATTCGCGGGAGCCATGGTTCTTCTGCGAGGCACACGCCCAGGGCGACATCGCCGACCGCGTCGTGACGATCTTCGAGGACGCGCTGGACGCTGCGCTCGACCAACGGGCCGGTGGCGCACCCGATCAGCTGCCGCGAGACGCCGAGCGACACCATCTCGCGCGCGAGGCCGAGATGCTGGGCGACGGCCAGGGCTGAGCGGAGCTCCGGATGGCGATCGACGGCAACGCGGTCCGGTCAGTCGACCGAGCTGCCGCGCTCCTGCTGGCGCTTGGCGAGAGCCAGGGTGAAGCAGGCGTCACGGAGCTCGCGCGCCGGCTGGGCCTCCACAAATCCACGGCCTCCCGCCTGCTCGCGACCCTCGAGCGGCGCGGTCTCGTCGAACAGGACGACGAGTCGGGCAAGTACCGGTTGGGCCTCGTCGTGATCCGCCTCGCCGAACGAGCCGAACGCACTCTCGACCTTCGAGGACTCGCGATGCCGGAGCTCGAGCGGCTGGCGCGGATGACAGGCGAGAGCGTCAGCCTCGCCGTGCTCGATCGCGATTCGGCCCTCACGATCGCCTGCGCGGACGGCAGAAGCCTGAACGGAATGGGCGACTGGACGGGCCGCTCGACGCCACTCCACGGCGTCGCGGCAGGCAAGGTGCTGATGGCCGCGATGCCCGAACGCGATGTGTTGCGGATCGTTCGGGCGGGCCTGGCCGCTCACGCGGAGCGGACGTTGATCGCGCTCGAGCCACTCCTCGAGGAGCTGGCACAGGTGCGGCGGCGCGGCTATGCCGCCTCATTCGGGGAGTTCGAGGCAACCCTGAACGAGGTCGCGGCGCCCGTCTTCGACGCGCGCGGGTCCGTCATTGCCGCGGTCGCAGTGTCGGGTGGCGCGTTGCGTGTGGCGCCGCGGAGGATCCCTGAGCTTGCTGCGGCCGTCCGCGAGGTGGCAACAGCCATTTCCGTGCGCCTGGGAGGCGTGGCGGCCTGAGCCCGATACCTCCCACTTGATGCTGCGAGAGCGTTCGACGTCAGGCTAGGCTATCGACCATGCCCGACTTCTCGACCAGGCCCTGGCGCGATCTGGCCGAGGCATGGGGCACCACCATCGGGCCGATCATCCTCATCGTCTTCGTGGCCTTCATCGCGCTGGCCGCGGCGCGGGTCTTCGTCCACGGGGTCGTCAAGGCCCTCATGGAACGCGAGGCGACCGAAGGGACCGCCCAGGAGCTCTCGGCGATCGAGGTCAAGAAGCGGATCGAGACGATCGACACGCTGGCGGTCAATGTCCTCCGCTTCCTGATCGTCGCGATCGCGGGGCTCATCGTCCTCGACAAGCTCGGCGCCAACATCGGCCCGGCGATCGCCGGACTGGGTATCGCCGGAATCGCGATCGGGTTCGGCGCGCAAAGCCTCGTCAAGGACTATCTCAACGGCGCGCTGATCCTCATCGAGAACCACTTCTCGAAGGGCGACGTGGTCCGACTGGCCGGCGTCAGCGGAACCGTGGAGGACTTCAGCCTCCGGCGGACCACCCTGCGTGATCTCGACGGCGTCGTCCATACCGTTCCGAACGGGGCCATCGAGGTGGCCTCCAACCTCACCCGGGTCTGGGCGCGCATCAACCAGGACGTGACCGTCGCGTACGGCACGGACATCGACAAGGCGATCGGGATCGTCGATGCAGTCGGGAAGGCCATGCAGGACGATCCGGTCTGGAAGCGCCGGCTCCTCGAGCCTCCGCGCGTGGAGCGGGTCGAGGCTTTGGGCGAATACGGCGTGACGCTCAAGATCCTCGGCACGGTTCGTGCCCCGGAACGATGGAACGCGGCCGGGGAGCTGCGAAAGCGGCTGCTGGCGGCGTTCCACGAGCACGGGATCGAGATCCCGCGCCCGCAGCGGGTCGTGCTCCATCGCGAGCCCTCACAGGTCGCGGGGGATAGCGGCCAGGCGGTGCCCGCAGCGGCGTCTCCGACGCAGGAGGAGCTCGCCGAGGGCAGCGAGTAGGCCTGCGAGCCGGGACCTGGGCGGCCGTTCGCAATATCGCCACCGGCGATGGTAGGTACTCGCGCGACGCGGAGCCAAGGCTGGGCGGCCGGGAGGGCGGCAAGATCTTCCCAAAGCGTGGTCAGGCCGGGAGAAGTGTTCGGCTCGGGGGCGTTCACGATGGCTGGCTCTGTCCGGATTTCTCCTTCGCATCGCCGCATATTCCGGACCGCACAATGAACCGGCGATGACCTGCCGACCCGCCTGGCCTCGGGCCCCGGGCAAGCGCATGCGTAGAATTGCCACAGGTCGGAAGGAAGGCAGGAGGTACCGGGAGTGACCGTCGATTCGACCGCCCCATCGCAGGCCGCCATCGAAAACCTGCTCGCCGAGCGCCGGACCTTCCCCCCGGATCCTGCGTTTACGGCGCAGGCCAACGCGAAGGCTTCTCTGTATGAGGAGGCGGACCGGGATTTCGAGGCGTTCTGGGCGCGGATCGCGCGGGAGCGGGTCGACTGGACGAAGCCATTCGAGCAGACCCTCGACTGGCAGTTGCCGTTCGCGAAGTGGTTCATCGGCGGCACGCTGAACATCTCGGAGAACTGCGTCGACCGGCACGTCAAACGGGGGCTCGGTCACAAGGTCGCGTATCACTGGATCGGCGAACCCGGCGACACCCGCACGATCACCTACGCGGATCTCCTCCGTGAGGTCCAGAAGGCCGCGAATGCCCTCAAGGAACTGGGCGTCAAGACCGGCGACCGGGTCGCGATCTACATGCCGATGATCCCCGAGCTGCCGGTAGCGATGCTCGCCTGCGCGCGTCTCGGCGCGGCGCACACGGTCGTGTTCGGCGGTTTCTCGGCAGATGCCCTGGCCGGCCGCATCAACGACGCGGAGGCAAAGGTCCTGATCACATCGGACGGCGGCTGGCGCCGCGGCAAGGCGACTCCGCTCAAGCCCGCCGCGGACGAGGCGATCGCGAACGCGCCCTCGATCGAGCACGTTCTCGTCGTGCAGCGGCTGGGCGACGCGGCCGAGACCTCGATGACCGAGGGCCGCGACGTGTGGTGGCACGACATCGTCGACCGGCAGCCTGAGACGTGCCCGCCGGTTCCGGTCGACTCCGAGCACCTGCTCTATCTGCTGTACACGTCGGGAACGACCGCCAAGCCCAAGGGCATCGTCCACACGACCGCCGGCTACCTGGTCGGGACGAGCTTCACCCACGAGATGATCTTCGACGTCAAGCCGGATGACGTGTACTGGTGCGCCGCCGACATCGGGTGGGTGACCGGCCACTCGTACATCGTGTATGGACCGCTTGCCAACGCGACCACCGGTGTGCTCTACGAGGGCACGCCGGACACGCCGGCCTGGGATCGTTGGTGGCAGATCGTCGAGCAATACAAGGTCTCGATCCTCTACTGCGCCCCGACCGCTATCCGTGCGTTCATGAAGCAGGGCGAGGAGCATCCCGCGAAGCACGACCTCAGCTCGCTACGCGTGCTGGGATCCGTCGGTGAGCCGATCAACCCCGAGGCATGGCTCTGGTACCAGCAGAACATCGGCGGCGGAAAGACTCCCGTCGTTGACACCTGGTGGCAGACCGAGACGGGCATGATCCTGATCACGCCGTTGCCCGGCGTCACGACCACCAAGCCCGGGAGCGCGACCTTCCCGTTCCCGGGCATCGAGGCCGATGTCGTCGACAACGAGGGCGAGTCCGTGCCACTCGGTGGCGGCGGCTACCTCGTCCTCAAGCGACCGTGGCCCGCGATGCTGCGCGGCATCTACGGCGATCCGGAACGCTACAAGGAGACGTACTGGAGCCGGTTCCCCGGCATGTACTTCGCGGGCGACGGCGCCAAACGCGACGAGGAGGGCTACTTCTGGCTGCTCGGCCGCGTGGACGATGTGATGAACGTCGCGGGCCACCGGATCAGCACGATCGAGGTGGAGTCCGCGCTCGTCGACCACAAGAAGGTCGCGGAGTCCGCGGTCGTCGGCAAGAACGACCCCGTGACCGGGCAAGCGATCTTCGCGTTCGTCATCCTGAAGGCGGGCGTCGAGCCGTCAGACGGGCTGGGTAGCGAGCTCCGCGAACACGTCGCGAAGGTCATCAGCCCGATCGCGCGCCCCAAGTTCCTGATGTTCACGCCCGACCTGCCGAAGACCCGCTCGGGCAAGATCATGCGCCGCCTGCTGCGGGACATCGCGGAAGGCCGGACGCTGGGCGACACGACCACGCTCGCCGATGCGGGCGTCGTGGACGCGATTCGCGAGCGGTCGGGGGCCGCCGAGGAGTAGGGAGTGCCCTTCGACTTCCTGAGGCGGAAGAAGAGCGAGGATGCAAAGCCGGCCGAGACCGGGACCGGCCGCCGGTCGTACACCGCGCGCGGAATCGCCTTCGACGGGCTGACCGAAGAGTGGCGGCTGACCGGCCTGATGCAGATCGAAGGCCGGCTTTCGGACGCGCTCAACAAGCGCCACGCGGTCCCGATCACGGAGGTGCGCTGGGCACCGATCGACGGATCGGCACCTCTGACGGATGCTCCGGGTCTGAGGAGCATCGACCCGTACGACCTCATCGTGGTGCTGGCGGGCGAAGGATCACAGCCGCCGTTGACCGATGAGGAGCGGGCCGCGTTCAAGGTCCACAAGATCCCGTACGACGTGGCGCTGGAGGTGCCACCGTTCCGGATCTTCGGGACGGTCTACCTCTACCCAGGCTCAGAGCCGGATCGACTGCTCGATCGCGCCACGGAGATGTTCCTGCCGGTCACCGAGGCCGCCGCGATGCTGGGCGATCGGCAGGTCGGCGACCCCGAGGTGGACACGCTGCTTGTGAACCGCTTCTATCTGCGCGGAGTGACGCAGGTCGACAAGCGAACACGCGAACCGGCACCGAAGCTTCCCGGCCAGCCCCTCGGCGGGATCAGCTGGCAGGACCGCTCGCGCTAAGACGGCGCCTCTTTTGGAGGCCGTCCGGGTCGGCTTCGGTGCCAGCGTCTGTTGCTCACAGAAGAACAACTGGAGCTTGTCCCGGGCTCGGTCGCGCACTCCCGGCCGGGCGATACCGGCCGATCCTCGTAACGAGCGCAGGAACATTCCGGCCCGCGCTCGCGACGGGACGAATCCCGAGGCGCTCGACGCGTTGACCGAGCAGAGGACTGGCGGCCAGGCCTGGAATCCCGGTGTTGTTCTTCTCGAAGCAACGACTTGCGGCGCGTGGCCGCGGCGCGCCCGGTGTTAGACCCGGATCGGCTCCTTGACGCGGCCGAACAGGCCGCGGACGGGCGCGGGGGCAACGCTCGGGACGGCATGCGGGCCCATGACGTTGTCGGCGAGCGTCTCGAAGTCTTCGGTGATCTTGTCCTTGGGGAACCGCTCGATCACGGTCCGGCCCTCGTTTGCGGCGCGGACGAACAGGAGGCCGCCTGAGCGGATCTGCGCCAGGGCCGGCATCCCCACGGTGCGCTCCATGTCGGTGACCGACACGCCGCTGTTGGCGCGATTGACGACCATCTTGACGCGCTCCACGACACCCATCTCCGTGGCGACGTCGCGCATCTGGAGGGCGGCGCGCAGAGCCGGCACGTCGGGCGTGACGGGGACCAGGATCTGGTCGGCTTCCAGGAAGATCGCCTGATTGAGCGGCCCGTAGGACGGGTGCAGGTCGATCACGATGTAGTCGAAGGCGCGGCGCGACAGGTTGATCGCCTGCGTGACTCGCTCCGGGTCCAGATCGGCCATGTGCAGCGGGTCGTCGGTCAGGTCGACCACCCGGATGCCCGACGGATGAGCGGTCGCGACGTCGAGCATCGTTGTGGGCTCGCCGCCCTCCGCCTCGTCCTGCCAGGCGTCGGCCATCGTGCGGACCTGCTCCAGTCCGAGGGACGTCGTCACGTGGCCCGTGACGGTGTCTCCGTCAATGAGCAGGACGCGCTGGTTCTTGCGGAGCTGGAGCGTCGCCGCGAGGTTGGTCGCGATCGTGGTCTTGCCTACGCCGCCCTTCGGGTTGAAGACGGCTACGACCGTCGCCCGACGCGACCAGTCGCCGAGCTCGATGCCGGCTGACTGCAGGATCGCGCCGCTGCCGTCGTCGACGGTCTGCGACCGGATGCACATCGCCTCGACGCGCCAGCGAATGGACTCGGCGGAGTACGGTCGCGTGAAGTACTCGTCGTTGATCGATGTCTTCGTGACGTTGGCGGTCAGGCGGTCCATCGCCCGTGGCGAGACGACCATCAGCGCGGGAATTGACCGCCCATTGTCATGCAGCAGCGCGTAAAACTCGAGCGAGCGATCGAAATCGACCTCGCCATCGAGAATGGCCAGCGCGATGTTGCGCCGGGTCGAGAGGATCGACTCGAGCTCGTCGGCAGTGCTCACGCCCAGGACCTCGAAACCGGCCTGCCGCAGCTCCGTGCTGACGGGGACCATCTCCTCGTGCGGGAGCGCGATGACGACTGCGTGGCGGGTCACTCCAGGTTGCTCCTGAGCTCGTTGGAGATGGCGGGGGTGGTCACCTAGCTGTCCGACTCAGGGTCGTGCGCGGAGACGTTGATAACGCCGTCGCCTTCGCCGGTGATCCTCGCCTGGAAGCCGGGCAGACCCTGGACTGCGTCCCGAAGGGAAACGCTGTCGGAGTGGCCGACGGTGAACAGGAACTCGCCGTCGGGGCCCGACGAGACGCCGACGCTCGATACACCTTCGACACGACCGAGATGGCGCTTGAAGCTTGCGATCGACGCGACGCTCACGAGGCCGACCACGACGAGCTGCGTCTTCTGCCCGGACTCCGTCGCCTCGCTCCCTCGACCGAGGCCGTCAGCGGGTCCCTCACCCTCGGGGCGCACCGGGATGAGGCCCGCAAGCCGTGCCGCGAGCGCATCGTCGGCCATGACGGGAATTTCCTCGCCCTCGGCGGACTGATCGCCGTCACCGGCTTCCTCGCCAGTTTCAGCTGCGGCAGCCGCCTCGGCTTCCGCGGCCGCGAAGTCGGACTCGCCGGAGTCGGAGGCGGTTTCGAACCGGGCCGCGAGGGCAGCAGCGGCCGCTTCGGCCTCGTCGGTCTCGCCAGAAGGCGGCTCGGCATCGCTCGCCTCGGCATCGCTCGCCTCGGCGGCGTCGGCCGTCGGCGACTCCTCGGTGCGGCTCACGAACGCCGGCCGGGCAGAAGTGGTTTCCGGCGCGTCGAACGGAGGAGGCTCGGGCAGGTTCTGCGCGAGCGCGGCGAAACGGGTCGGGTCTTCTTCGGCGAGGAGCTTCTCGAAGAACTGGCCCATTTCCTGCTCGAACGCCGTGATCCGCGACTGGACGCGTTCGATCTGGCGCTCGATGTAGGCGGCATGCCCTTCGAGGTCCTCGTCGAGCTGCGACTTGCGCGCGGCGATCCGCTTCTCGGTCTCTTCGCGGATCCGCGCGATTTCGGCCTTCGACCACTCGCGGATGGCGGCGATGTCATCGTCTGCCTGCTGGCGGAAGTCGGTCACGTCGGTGGCCGAAGAGCCATGGATCTGCTCGATGAACGCCTTCGCGTCACCCTGGTACTGGCTGATCGTGGTCGCTCGCGCTGCCTCGGCGGCGGTGTGCATGGCGCGCGTCAGGTCGGCGAGGAAGGAATTCGGGCGACGGCCTGAATCCGGCGCCGAAGCGCGGCCGCGGCTCGGAGATTCGGCGGCCGCCTCCGTCCCGCGCTCGGCGGGGGCGTCAGCGACGGCTTCCGCGATCCCTTCCGTGCTGGTGTCGGTCTCCATGGTCACGTTCCCGTCCACAGCGGATTCGGCTTCTGCGTGTGCCTCGACATCGGCCATGCCGCCGGCCTCGAGGCTTTCGGTCCCGCCCTCGGCGAACTCCTCGGCGACCTCGCCAGAGGACCCGTCCGCACTCGCGTCCGGCGACTCGGTCGCGTCGAGCACAGGGTTCTCGACGGACATGTCCGCCGACTCCGTTTCTGTGCTCCAGCCGGACCGGGCTTCGGTCCGCGATTCCGTCGTCGCCATGATCGAGTGTCCCCTCCAGGTGGACGTTGCGGGCGCATCTCAGGGCGTGCTTCGAACAGTAGGGAGGGGTGGCGGTCCGGTGGAGTCCGCTAGAGGTACCACGGGTCTGTGCCCAGTGGTACCGAAGCGCCTCCGTGCGTTTGACCCGGTGTCCGCGGTCACCGGTCCATCAGCAGCCGGTCGGGCGGGCGCGAGTACCATTTCGCTTATGCCTGTCATCGCCGAGACCTCGGTCCGGACTACCGCCCAGACCGGCGTCAGGGGCACCGCGCGGACGACCAGGCGTCGGGGCGACAGGAGCCTGCCTGCGACCTCCGCACGGCCGGGTCCGGTCGACCGTCTTGGAAGGCCCGTGCACGACCTGCGGATCTCGGTCACCGACCGGTGCAACTTCCGGTGCGTCTATTGCATGCCGAAGGAAGTGTTCGGGCGCGACTACGCGTTCCTGCCGCGGGAGCTCGTGCTTTCCTTCGAGGAGATCACGCGTCTGGCTGGCCTGTTCGTCGGCCTCGGTGTCCGGAAGCTCCGCATCACCGGCGGCGAACCGCTCGTGCGCCGGAACCTCCCTGCGCTCATCGCGATGCTCGCGGATCTCCGTGGACCGGATGGCGATGAGCGCATCGATCTGACGCTGACCACCAACGGAGCGGCGCTCCGTCCACTCGCAGTCTCTCTCCGCGAAGCCGGCCTCCAGCGCGTGACCGTCAGCCTGGACTCGCTGGACGACGAGACGTTCCGTTCGATGAACGGGGTCGACTTCCCGGTTGCCCGGGTGGTCGACGGAATCGCTGCGGCCCGCGAGGCGGGCCTGGCGCCGATCAAGGTCAACATGGTCGTGAAGCGCGGCCTCAACGAGTCGAGCATCCTGCCCATGGCCCGCTGGGCACGCGAGACCGGCGCGATCCTGCGAGTCATCGAGTACATGGACGTCGGGCACTCCAACGGCTGGCGGATGGACGACGTCGTGGCGGCCGCCGAGGTCGTCGAGCTGATCGACCGTGAGATGCCGATCGAGCTTCTGCCCCCGAACTACGAGGGCGAGGTCGCCCTGCGCTGGCGCTACCGGGACGGGAGCGGTGAGGTCGGGCTCATCGCCTCCGTGACGCAGCCGTTCTGCGAAACGTGCACTCGGGCGCGCCTGTCCGCGGAGGGCAAGCTCTACACCTGTCTGTTCGCCGTGGATGGTTTCGATCTGCGGGGGCTGCTGCGCTCGGGCGCTTCGGACGACGACATCGTGTCTGCGATCGCCGGCGTCTGGAGGGCGCGCGACGATCGCTACTCGGAGCTGCGGTCCGCGGCGACTACGAACCTGCCCAAGGTGGAGATGTTCGCCGTCGGCGGATAGGACCGGCGGCGCTCGTCGGCGCGCGGCGTGTCTCCGATCCTCGCCGTGCTCGTCTTCTTCGCCGTCGACTCGCACGAGGCTCGCGGGCGGCGTTGTCCACCTCCCGTCCACAGCGGTGCAGAAGTGGTGGACAGCCGTGCGACGCCCACCGGCAATATGGTGGATAACCTCGTTGACCATCCCTGGATACGGCCCGTATCGTTCGTGTTGCCCGAAGCGGCCGTCAGGACCGAAGAAACCGAGATCACATCAAGGGCCTTTGATCCCGACCGGTCACTTCGGGCGCTTCATTACCCGCTCGCGGCGGCTTCCCAGCCGCCCCCGGGGGTCGGCCTGGCGGGACGTGATCGGCATCCCGGTGTCGATACTTCCGCCGGGCTGACGAAGCCCGCGGGCCTCCTCGCCGTCTACCCCCTGGACGCGTATGTTGAGGCCCGCATGTCCGGTTCCCGGTCCGACGTCCGTACCTCGATTCCGCCTGCCGAGCAGCCCGCGCGCCTGGCGGCCCTCGAGGCCGCCGTGCGGGCAAGGAGCGATCTCGTGCCACGGGTCGGCCTCGTCCTGGGCTCGGGGCTGGGAGGCCTGGCCGAGGAGCTCGTCGATCGCGTGTCGATCCCGTTCTCCGAAATGCCTGGCTGGCCGGCCGCGACTGCGCCGGGCCACGTCGGTCGCCTGCTGCTCGGATCGCTCGAGGGCGTCCCGGTCGTCATGCTCCAGGGGCGGCTGCACTTGTACGAAGGCAACGATGCCGGGCTCGTCGTCCAGCCGGTCCTCCTCATGGGTCGGCTCGGGGCGCGCGTCGTGGTCCTTACGAACGCGGCGGGGGGCGTCAACCCATCGTTCGGACCGGGGACGCTCATGGTCATCGCCGACCATCTCAACTTGACGGGCCGCACGCCGTTGCTCGGCCCGAACGCCGATGCGCTGGGGCCGCGATTCCCCGACCTGACCGACGTCTGGACGCCGGACCTCCAGCGTGCCCTGCACCGCGCCGGGGAGACCGAAGGGGTGGAGCTTTCGACAGGTGTCTACGCCGGCCTCCTGGGGCCCAGCTACGAGACTCCGGCCGAGGTTCGGATGCTGCGGACGCTGGGCGCCGACGCGGTCGGGATGTCGACCGTCCTGGAGGCGATCGCCGCGCGCTGGGCGGGGCTCCAGGTGTGCGGTATCTCGCTGATCACGAACGCGGGCGCCGGGTACAGCGGTGTCCCTCTGGCCCACGAAGAGGTGCTCGCCGCCGGTGCGGAAGCCGGGCCTCGGCTGGCTGGAGTCATCCGGCGCTTCATTCGGGACCTGGGCGAGTCCTGACGAGGGGCCCGAGTCCTGGCAAAACGGTCCCGAGCCATTGCGACGGATGTCCACGAGTGCGGCGCCTCTCCAACAGGCGCTGTGCGTCAAATATCAGCGTCAGGAGTGGTAGACGCGGCGGAAGGCTCGTTCGGCCTTGCCACGGCGCGGATAGATCCCGGCCTGAACGTGAGCCGGGATGAAATCGGGCCGGCGGATGGCGCTCGGTGCGCCCAGCACAACTGTCAGTAGTAGATGACGCAGACCGAGCGAGACGGCTTTCGTGACGTGCGAAGACGGCTCGGCCACGTCCGCCCGTGCGAGGCGGGAGGCCCAC
>DASXSA010000218.1:0-3627 GCA_036506235.1 Candidatus Limnocylindrales bacterium
CCGGCGCGCCTCGGCGAGCGCCTGTTCGCGGGTCATACGCAGCTTGTGCGCGAGGTGGATGTCGGAGGTGGCGATGAACACGTGGAGGTGCGGTCGCTCGGCGACGCGAATGGCCTCGATCGCGCGCTGGGGATCACCGTCGCGGCAGCGCGCGAGGGCCGCGACCGCCACGCCGCCCTTCGTCTCACGGGCGATTCGCTGGACGGCCTCGAAGTCGCCGGGCGATGCCGCCGGAAAGCCGGCCTCGATCACGTCCACCCGCAGGCGAGCGAGCTGGCGCGCGACCTCGAGCTTCTCGGCCGCGGTCAGCCCCGCGCCGGGAGCCTGCTCGCCATCGCGGAGCGTGGTGTCGAAGATGCGGACGGTGCCGCTCGGTACCCCCGGGCTCATCGGGACGCCTCCTTCGCCCGCCTCTCCGCGGGCTCGGCGCTGGCGATCGCCTGGGCCTGCCCGGCCTCGACGACGACCGGGTTCACGAAGGGCATCGCGGCTCGCAGCCGTGCGCCGACCTCCTCGATCTGGTGGTGCTTGTCCTGCTCGCGCATGCGGGCAAATTCCTTGCCGCCCGACTCGTACTCGTCGACCCATTGCCGGGCGAACGAGCCGGACTGGATGTCGGCGAGAACGTCCTTCATCGCCGCCTTGGCGCCCTCCGTGACGCGTGGGCCGCTGACGTAATCACCGTACTCGGCCGTATCGGACACGCTGAAGCGCATGAAGTTCAGCCCGCCGCGGTACATCAGATCGACGATCAGCTTGAGCTCGTGCATCGTCTCGAAATAGGCCAGCTCGGGCTGGTAGCCCGCCTCGACGAGGGTCTCGAAGGCCGCCTTGACCAGCGCCGACACGCCGCCGCACAGGAGCGTTTGCTCACCGAACAGGTCGGTCTCGGTCTCCTCGGCAAACGTCGTCTCGAGGACGCCCGCCCTCGTGTTGCCCAGCGCCCTCGCGTAGGCGAGGACCCGCTGCCGGGCCGTTCCAGTGGCATCGCGATGCACGGCAAACAGGGCCGGAACCCCGCCACCCTGAACGTAGACCGAGCGAAGCAGGTGGCCGGGACCCTTCGGCGCAACCATGCCGACGTCCACGTCGCCCGGCGGATCGATCCGCCCGAAGTGAATGTTGAAGCCGTGGGCGAACATCAGGAGCTGGCCGGCGCGCAGGTTGGGCGCGATCTCGGCGTCGTAGACGGCCTTCTGCGCGGTGTCGGGTACCAGGATCATGACGACGTCGGCTTCGCGGACGGCATCGGCCACGTCCGCTACACGCAGTCCGGCATCGGCTGCGAGCGGCCGGGATTTGGAGGCCGGCGCGAGCCCAACAACGACGTTCACGCCGGAGTCGTTCAGGTTGAGGGCGTGGGCGTGTCCCTGGCTGCCGTACCCGATGACCGCGACCGTCTGCCCGCGAAGCGCCCCGGGGTCCGCGTCCTGGTCGTAATACATCCTGGCTGTCATCGGCGGATTGCCTCCTCGATCGATCCCGATCCACGCGCCATCACCACGGTCCCGGTGCGGACCAGCTCCCTGATGCCGAAATTGCGCAGGAGGCCGAGCAACGAGTCCACCTCCGCCTCCGTGCCCGTGGCCTCGACGATCAGCGAGTCCGTGGACACGTCCACGATCCGGCCGCGTGCGAGCTCAACGATCCCGATCACCGCGGCCCGCTCGGTGTCGGTCGCCCGGACCTTCACGAGTGCGAGCTCGTGCTCGACGGTCGGCTCGGCCGTCAGGTCCTGGACCTTGAGGACGTCGATCAGGCGGTAGAGCTGCTTGGTCGCCTGTTCGATCGCGACGTCGTCGCCGTGCAGCGTGATCGTCATCCGGCTGGTTTCAGGCTGGTCGGTGTGGCTGACCGCGAGCGACTCGATGTTGAAGTTGCGCGCTCGCATCAGGCTGCTGACGCGATTCAGGACACCCGGCTTGTCAAGGACGATCGCGACCAGGACGTGCCGATGCTTCTCGCCGCTGCCCGGGATGGCGCGCGGCGGCGGCGCCACGTGCGCGGGTCCAGCCGAGCCGGTCACGGACAGCGGAGCGGTAGCAGGCGGAGCGGTAGCAGGCAGAGCGATAGCGGACGGAACGGCCGCCGGCGGAGCGGCCGCGGGCCCCGAGGCCATCCCGTTTCCGTTCGGGTCGGCGGTCACTCCTCGACCCCGTCCCACTTCTCGATCAGGTCGGACAGGCCCTTGCCGGCCGGCATCATCGGGAAGACGTTCTGCTCCTCGGCGATGTCGAACCAGACGAGGGCAGGACCGTCCACCGCCTGCGCGGCCCGGATGGCCTCGTCGACCTCCTCCGGCTTCGAGGCACGGAAGCCCGGGATCCCGAACGAGTCGGCGAGCTTGATGAAGTCCGGCCCGAGCAGGTGCGCGGAGTGGTAGTTCCCGGCGTAGATGATCTCCTGCCACTGCCGGATCATCCCCAGCTTCTTGTTGTCGAGCAGCGCGATCTTGACCGGGATATCGTCCTGGACCAGCGTCATCAGCTCCTGGAACGTCATCTGGAAGCCGCCGTCGCCGGTGATCGCCCAGGTCGCCTTGTCCGGCCGCCCGAGCGCCGCGCCCATGGCGGCGGGCACCGAGAAGCCCATCGTTCCGAGACCGCCGGAGCTGATGTGGCTGTTCGGCCGCCGGAAGCCCGCGTAGCGCGCCATCCACATCTGGTTCTGGCCGACGTCCGACACGAGCGTCGCGTCGTGGCCGGTCAGCTCGCCGATCCGGGCAATGACGAAGTCCGCCGACAGCAGGCCGTCGCGCCAGGCTCCCGACCCATGCCAGCTGCTCCCCTCTGACTCCTTGCGCCACTCCGCGAGCTCGGCGAAGTAGTCGGCTCGTGTCGCGGGGTCGACTTCGGCCACCAGCGGGAGCAACCCCCGCAGGACACGGCCGGCGTCGCCCACGATCGGGACCTCGACCGCCACGTTCTTGCCGATCTCCGCCGGGTCGATGTCCACATGGACGATCCGGGCATACGGCGCGTAGGTCCGGACGTTGCCCGTCACCCGGTCGTCGAAGCGCATGCCGAACGCGACGAGCAGGTCGGCCGACTGGATCGCCCGGTTGACATGCTTCCAGCCGTGCATGCCCATGTAGCCGTAACTGAGCGGGTGGGTCTCGTCGATCGCACCGATCCCGAGCAGCGTGTGGGCCACGGGGATCTGCGTCTTCTCGGCGAGCGCGACGAGGTCATCCCAGGCCCCTGCGTGCAGGACACCATGGCCGGCGAGGATCATCGGGCGCTTGGCGCGGGCGATCTCGGCGGCTGCCAGCCTGAGCTGTCGGGGGTGGCCCTCGAAGGTCGGCCGGAAGCCGGGCAGCCCGGCGAGGACCTCCTCATCGGTTGGGTGTTCGGCGCGCGTCTCCTGCTGGAGCGCGTCCTTCGTGATGTCGATGTGGACCGGACCCGGACGACCGGTGCGGGCGATGTGGAATGCCTCCGCGAAGACACGCGGGAGATCGTCCGCGTCGCGGACCAGGTAGTTGTGCTTCGTCATCGGCAGCGTGATGCCGTTGATGTCGATCTCCTGGAAGGCGTCCTTGCCGAGCAGCGCAGCGGGGACGTTGCCGGTGATCGCCACGATGGGCACGCTGTCGAGCTGCGCCGTGCCAATGCCCGTCACGAGGTT
>DASXSA010000219.1:0-1791 GCA_036506235.1 Candidatus Limnocylindrales bacterium
ACCCCGACTTCAGCCCCTTCCACCGCCAGGTCTTCGACTACCTCCGGGACCACCCGACGTGGTGAACGGCCCGGGCGAGTTGCTCGCCTGCGTGAACGGCCGGTCTCTCCCCGACGTAGCGGCGGAGGCAGCCCCCGTCTAGAGAACTCGCTGTCCAGCACAACCGAGCGCGCGGGGTAGGGCGAGGCTCCACATAAGCCGATCGCGCCAGCGTCAGGTGCCGGAGGCGTCACCACGACCGACGGGTGGCCACCGGGGGTAGCAGTCCTTCGCTCGACGGTTACGTCAAGCACTTCCCTGCTCGCCTTGGCGGCCAAGGAAGGTCGTTCGCCCTCGGCGGCTGCATCGGCGGCGCGTATCATCGTGCACCGCGTGACGGTCGCACCCCATCGCGCGGCGGATCGACGCTGAGCGTCACGGAGGAGCGCGGATGAACCTGATCGTCGTCGTCCTCGACAGCCTGCGGCAGGACCACGTCGGCGCCTACCACCAGGGCCGACCGGCCTGGGACGGTATCCCGCCGGCCGACACGCCGAATCTGAACGCCTTCGCGCGCGACTGCGTCGTCCTCGACAACGCCTACCCCGAGGCGCTGCCGACGATCCCGATCCGTTGCCAGCTCATGACCGGGCAGCGGACGCTGCCGTACCGGCCGTGGCAGCCGCTCCTGCCGTCGGACGTGACCGTGGCCGAGATCCTCCGCGAGGAGGGCTACGTCTGCGGGCTGATCTCCGACACCTACCACTACCGGGCGCCCGGGATGAACTACCACCGGGGCTTCCACTCCTACGACTGGATCCGGGGCCAGGAGTACGACCCCTGGCGCTCGGAGCCGTCCCAGCGCCGCCTGGACGACTACGTCAACGCCAACTTCCCGCCGCTCTGGCGCGACCGCGTCGGGCAGTTCCTGGCCAACACCGACGAGTTTCGGACGCACGACGACTGGTTCGCGCCGAGCGTGTTCGGCCGGGCCGCCGACTGGCTGCGCCGCAACCGAACGCACGACCGCCTCTTCCTCTGGATCGACTCGTTCGACCCGCACGAGCCCTGGGATCCGCCGGCCGAGTTCGACACCTACCGGGATCCGGCCTACCGGGGTCCGAGGATCGTCCTGCCGATGGGCGGCCTGGCCGACACGTGGGCGACGCCCGAGGAGCAGCAGAACATCCGCGGCCTCTACGCCGGCGAAGTGGCGTCGGTCGACCGCGCCTTCGGCTTCCTGCTCGAGGCGCTGACGGCGCATGGCTACCTCGACGACTCGATCGTGCTGGTCCTGGCCGATCACGGGCACCCGCTGGGAGACCACGGCAAGTTCCTGAAGGGCGCCGATCGCCTGTACTCGGAGCTCCTGAAGGTGCCCTTCCTGCTCCGGCTCCCCGGTGGCCGCGACGGCGGCCGCCGCGCCAGCGCGGTCGTCGAGTTCACCGACGTCCTGCCGACGCTGCTCGATCTGCTCGGTCTGGCCAACAACACCGCCTCGATGCACGGTCGAAGCTTCCGCCCGGTCGTCGAGGGCGACGCCGACGAGCACCGCCGGCACGTGATCACGGGCTACCACGCCGGGCTCGACCGGTGCGTCCGCGACCGGCGGTGGAGCCTGATCCTGCGGCCGGCCGGCGAGCCGGACGAGCTGTACGACCTGGTCGAGGACCCGCGCGAGCGGCGCAACCTGATCGACGCGCACCACGACGAGGCCCGTCGGCTGGCCTCGGCCTACGGCAAGTACTTCTTCCGCGGCGGCGCGCCCCGCGTCCTCAAGGGGGTTCAAGGCCAGTACGAGATGGCGTCGGG
>DASXSA010000220.1:0-4033 GCA_036506235.1 Candidatus Limnocylindrales bacterium
TCGCCAGGCGGCTGTGAACGTCCCGGGCCGCATCAGAGACCGGAGCGTCGGCTGGACAGAAAGTCCGGTTGACCCTGCGCTCGATCAGCGCCGATGCAGCACGCCCGGCGGCGCGCACTCCGATCGCGCCGAGCCCCGCGCCGACCGCCGCCGCAGGGAGCGTTCGCCATCGCATTCTCGTCTGCCGTCCTGCCCAGCCGTCCTGCGTCAGCCGTCCGGCGTCAGCCGGCTCAGCTGCCCGCCGTCAGCCAGCCTCCACCACGCATCACCCGTCGCACGCGCACGTCGTCGTCGAGCTCCACGAGGTCGGCGCGCTGTCCTACTGCGATGCGCCCGCGGTCCGTCACGCCGAGCAGCGCCAGTGGATTGCGGCTCGCGGCGGCCACGGCAACGGGCAGGGCGGCTCCGTGGTGGGTCATGTTGCGAACGGCCGTGTCGAGCGCGATCACGGACCCCGCGAGCGTGCCGGAACCGTCGGCCAGCGTGCAGCGGTCGCCCTTGACGTCGACCTCGAGGCCGCCGATCGACAGGCGCCCATCGCCCGCGCCCGCAAGCGAAAGGGCATCGCTGACGAGCAGCAGGCGTCCGGCCGGCTTCGAGCGCCAGATGATCGGCCAGAGCGCCGGATGAACGTGCTGCTCGTCTGCGATGAGCTCCACGAACGCATCGTCGCGGGTCAGTGCGGCGACGGCCACGCCCGGCGCCCGATGATCGACGCCCGTCATGGCGTTGAACAGGTGGGTCGTCGACGTCCCGCCGGCGTCGTAGCCGGCGATCGCGGTGTCCAGGTCGGCGGCCGAATGACCGATCGAGACGCGGACACCGAGCGCGTGCATGCGCGTGATCAGCTCGAGACCGCCAGGGATCTCGGGGGCGATCGTCGTCAACCGGAGGCCTTCGACCAGCGGCTCGATCTCGGCCCAACGGACGTCCGCAGGCGTCGTCAGGTACGCCGGGTTGTGCGCCCCACGACGTGCGGGAGCGATGAATGGGCCCTCGATGTTGAAGCCCAGTGGCTCCGCGCCGTCGGCCGGCGCGCACGGAATCCAGGCACGTACCCGGTCTGCGAACGCGCGAATGACGGGCAGCGGGTTCGTGACGCCGGTTGGCAGGAACGAGGTGACGCCATGCTGCAGGAGGACTCGCGCCATGCCGTCAAGGTCGTCGGTCGAGCCCATCGCGTCGTGACCGCCCCAGCCGTGCACGTGGAGGTCCACGAGGCCCGGCGCGACGTACGGCAGCCCTTCAGCCTCTTTGCCGGCCCCGTCGTCGATGTCCACCGCGGCGATCCGGCCGTCCTCGATCGTCAGTCGGCCGGGGGCAACCGCGTCGTCGAGAACCAGCTGGCCGCGGACCTCCAGACGGCCGGAATCAGCACGCATGCGCGCGCTCAGACGACGAGAGGCCGAAGCACGTCGCGGGCGAGCAGGAAACCGCGCTTCACGAGGTCGGGGTCGCCCTCGAAGGAACGATCTTCATGCTCGATCGAGATCGCGCCTTGATAGCCGACCCGGTAGAGCGCCGCGATGAACCGTCCCCAGTCGATCTCACCGAGCCCCGGCAGCCGCGGGATCTGCCAGCCCACCCCGGCCGACATCACGCCCTGCTCGAACAAGCCGTCGCGGTCGATCTCCATGTCCTTCGCGTGGACGTGATGGATGCGCGGGCCGAACTCGCGGACCGCGCGCTCATAGTCGATGAACTGCCAGACCAGATGGGACGGATCGAGGTTCAGCCCGAAGTTCCTGGCGTCGACGATCTCGAACAGCCGTCGCCAGATGGCCGGCGAGTAGGCGAGGTTCTTGCCGCCAGGCCATTCGTCGGCAGAAAAGATCATTGGGCAGTTCTCGATGGCGATCGTCACGCCATGCTGGCCCGCAAAGCGAACGAGATCGGGCCAGACCTTGCGGACTTCCTCGAGGTTGTCGGCGACCGACCGGTTCTGGTCGCGACCGATGAACGTCCCGACGAGCCCGACGCCGAGGGTCTCGGCGGCCAGGATGACCTTGCGCAGGTGGTCGTGCGCGTCGGAGCGCACCTCGGGATCGGGATCGAGGTTGTTCGGGTAGTAGGCCAGCGAGCTGATCTCGAGGCCGTGCCCCTCGAGCAGCTTCCGGATCTTTTGCGCACCCGCCTGGTCGAGCTTGTCGACGTCGATGTGACTTACGCCCGCGTAACGACGTCGGTCACCGGTCACCACCGGCCAGCACGCGATCTCGAGCGTCTGGAATCGCTCGCCCGCAGCCCACCGCGCCAGCTCCTCCAGGTCGAGGCTTTCCAGCGCGGCCGTCATCAGCCCGAGCTTCACTCCGCTGTCACTCCTTGCGGCGTGGCCGCCGCAACTTCTGCGCGCGAGGACTGCCGGTCAACATCGACCCAGCGAGCCGCTCGCGCGCTGTCCGCTACCGCATCACCCACGAGCATCTCGTCATGGCCGTCGGCGAACGTCGCGTACGGCGGGTCGGAGGCGGGGGCACCCGCCAGGACGTCGGCGTAGACGGCCCGGAACAGCGCCCCAAAGGTGTCGCCGAAGCCCTCGACATGACCGCCCGGCAGCGCGGCGGCGGCTCGTCCCGCGGCACCCATCAGTGCCGGATTGCGGAGGAGGATCTCATTCGGACGCTCGCGGTGACCCAGCCAGAGGTGATCCGGGGTCTCCGAATCCCACGCTGCCGCGGCCAGCGAACCGTCGATCTCCCATTGGAGCGAATTCTTCCGGCCGGGGCTGATCTGCGACACGCTGACCGCTCCGCGGGCTCCATTTCCGAAGCGCAGGAGAATCGTGGCGACGTCCTCGGTTGCCATCGGTCGCTCGACCGTCTCCGCGGGTCTGGCAGTGGAGAACGTCTCCACAGGCCCGGTCGGCTGGCGGCGGGTCGGGATGAAGGTCGCCATGTCGGCCATCACGGACACGATCTGCTGACCGGTCAGGAACGCGATCAGGTCGAGCCAGTGCGAGCCGATGTCGCCGACCGCCCGAAGCGAGCCGCCCTTGTCGGGTTCCAGCCGCCAGTTCCAGTCGGTATCGAGCAGCAGCCAGTCCTGGAAGTAGTGACCCGTCGCGAAGCGGACATCGCCGAGATCGCCGGCGCGGATCGCCTCCCTCACGTGCTGGTGCAGCGGGTAGAAGCGGATGTTGAAGTTGACCGCGTTCACGCGGCCGCTTGCCGCAGCGAGGTCCACGAGATCCGCGGACTCGCTGGCGGTCATCGCGAGCGGCTTCTCGCAGATGACGTGTCTGCCCGAGGCCAGGATGGCCCTGGTCTGGGGAACGTGGAGGTGGTTCGGAGAGGTGACATGGACGACGTCCACCCCGGGGTCGGCCAGCAGTTCGTCGAGCGAGCGATAGGCCCGGGCGACTCCGAGCGCCGCCGCCCGGTCGGCGCCTCGTTCCGGGGAGCTGCCGAGGACGCCGCGAACCGACACGCCGATCCGGCGGAGCGCCTCGACGTGGACCGTACCGATGAACCCCGTCCCGATGACGGCGGCGCCGATGCCCGAGAGGTTTGCCACTCCGTCGTCCCTCCTGACTGTGGCTCGCGCCGGAACGGTCTCGACAGTCTAGAGAGATCGACCAGTGTGCGGCGTACCGGACTCAAGGCTCCGCTACTCGTCCCACCGGGTCCTTGCTCGCCGAGCGTTCAAACCGACCGACGGCTGGCCCGGGACGCCCGCGCCACAGGTCGTCCCGCTCGCCGGCCGTTCGAGAAAGCAGATCGAACGCGTGTTGTCGGTTGTTTCGAACGGCACGCGTTCAGCGGCGATCACCCAGCGTGCTTCGACCGTCCGTTTGAACGCGTGGCGTTCAGACGTCTAGGCGGCTGGCATGTCGGGCATCGGGCTGACGAGCTGGAAGTAGTTGTCGTCGGGATCAGAGAACGTGGCGATCCAGGCCTCCGGCGCCCCCTCGAAGCTGTACGGCTCGCGAACCACGGTGGCTCCGGCGGCCTTGAAGCGCTCGAAGTCCCCCTTGACGTCCGGGCTCTCGATGTTCCAGATGATCCGGCCCGGCTGCGCGTTCCGGCCCTTGACC
>DASXSA010000221.1:0-9261 GCA_036506235.1 Candidatus Limnocylindrales bacterium
CGAGCAGACCTACAAGCTCGACGGCGAGCAGCAGAAGATCACGGCGCCGACGTCACTCGTCCTGGTTCGAACCGACGGCGCGTGGAAGGTCGCCCTCGTGCATTCCGTGCCGCTCCCCGCGGACGAGGGCTGACGAGCGCCAGGCTCAGGAACATCCCGGCTCGGGAGGTGACCTCAGGCCGACGGCCTGTCGACGTTGCGATCGTCGGCGGCGGCATCGTCGGGACGAGCGCCGCGGCACTCCTGGCGGAGGCCGGGACGCGCGTGATGCTGGCGGAACGAGCGTCGATCGGCGCCGGCGCCTCCGGCCGCAATTCGGGTTCGATCCAGCACCCTTTCGATCCCGTGCTGGCACCCTTCTACCACCGGTCGCTGCAGCTCTACGCCGAGGTGGGCGGGCTGGGAACGGACGACCCGGGGGTGCATGGCTTCCGCCTCCCGGCCGAGCCGAACGGGATCCTGCTGGTCGCGCATTCGGGCGAAGCAATCGAACAGGAGGCGCAGGCGATCGCCGGGATTGCGCACGAGCTCAACCCGGAAGTCCTCGAAGGCCCACGGCTCCGCGCCCTCGAGCCCACGCTTGCTCCTGAAGTGGTGGCCTGCCGGCTCAACACCGGCTACGCGGTCCCGCCGGCCGCGGCGACCGACGCCTTCGCGGTCCGCGCGGAGCAGGCCGGCGCGATCATCGAGCTCGGGGCGTCTGCCGAGGTGTGGCTCGAGGCCGGGCGGGCACTCGGGCTGATCGTTGACGGTCAGCGGGTCGCGGCTGGCTCCGTGCTCGTGGCAGCCGGGCCATGGACTCCCGACGTGCTGGCGCCGGACAGGGGATGGCGGCCTGTGGTGCCGATCTGGGGCCTGAACGTCGACGTCGCCCTTCCATCGGCGCCTCGACACATCCTCGAGGAACTCGGCGTGGAGGCCGTTGGCGAACTGTCAGCTTGGTCCCCGTCCGTCGACGACGACGTCGCCCGCGTACCCTCGGTGTTCAGCCTCGTGACGGTCGCCGGCTCCTCCACCCTGGGCTCGACCTTCCTGCCTGCCGAGCCTGATGTCGTGCGGATGGCGCCCGAGCTCCGTCGTCGGGGATCGCGTTTCGTGCCCTCCCTGGCCGAGGCATCGATCCGCTCGACCCGGATCTGCGCGCGGCCCCAGTCGCGGGACGGTCGGCCGCTGCTCGGCCGGGTTCCGGGCGCTGAGAACCTGTTCGTTGCCGCCGGTCATGGGCCGTGGGGCATCTCGCTCGGTCCGGCGTCGGCGGAGCTTGTCGTCGACCTGATCCTCGGCCGGAGAATGTCGGTGCCCTCGGAGGTCGACCCGGCCCGCTTCGGCCCGCCTGCGAGCCCGGGATAGAGGAGCGCTGGCCTACGGCGACGCGAGCAGCCGCCAGGTCTCGGGCACGTCGCGCATGTTGTCCAGCAGGGCGATCGCCAGGGACCGGACCTGGCCCTCCGTGAGATCCAGCTCGGGATCCAAAGTGGCTAGTCCGCGCGTTTCGGATCAGGAGTCAGACCAAGACCCTCGAGGAATCGGAGCTGTTCCTGGACGTGATGAAGCTCGCCTGCGTCGTGGGCGCTGTACTCCCACGTCCTGATCTGCTTCGGGCCGGCGTAGTGGTTGTATGCGGCGAAGACCGTCGAGGGTGGCGTGATCTGGTCCATCAGCCCGACCGCGAACAGGGCCGGCGCCCTGGCTCGCGCGGCGAAGTTCATGCCGTCGATGTAGCTGAGCGTGCGGAACACCTGGTCCGCCTCGGAGCGGTGGATCGTCAGGTAGTGGGTCAGCTCGACGTAGGGGTGCTCGTCGGTGACCGCCAGCGCGCGTTTGAAGTGGGCGAGGAACGGGACGTTGATCAACGCGGCACGGATGGTGGGCGCCAACGCCGTGACGGCGAGCGCGATCGCGCCGCCTTGGCTTCCTCCAGCCGCGATCGTCCGCTCCGCGTCGACCGACTCGTGCTCGCGCGCCGTCTCGATCGCCCGCACACCGTCCGCGTATACACGCCGGTAGTAGTAGCCGCGCGGGTCGAGGATGCCCCGCGTGAGGAAGCCGGGATAGTGCGGGTTCGAACCGTCCGGCTCCGGGTCCGGGGTGTCGCCGGGCTGCCAGGAGCTGCCCTGCCCGCGTGTGTCCATGACGAAGTGCGCGTAGCCGGCCGACGGCCAGAAGAGCCAGTGAAACGGAAAGCCGCGCCCGCCACCGTAGCCGATGTACTCGACCACGAGCGGAAGCCGGCTGCCGCGGTCGCGATCCCGCGGCAGCTGCAGCCAGGCCCTGACCTCCTGGCCGGCGAAGCCCGTGAACGTTACGTCGAAGGTCTCGACCGTCCGAAGGCCGACATCCACCCGCTCGAGCCTGGTCGGCCTGGCCTTCGCTCGAGCGTCCTCAAGGGTCTCCTGCCAGAACGCGTCGAAGTCGGGCGGCTCGCTTCGCTCCGGCTTGTAGCGTTGGAGCTCCTCGAGCGGCAGATCGAACTGGGCCATCCGTGCAGAGTAACCGGGCGGCGGCACTCCCCCTCTCCACGCTGTCACCCTTTTGCGTCTCGCGTGCGATTCCGCGCTGGCTTTGCGTCAGGACGAAGGCAAGCGCCAAAGTGAGCTACTCAACCCAGTCACGAGACTCCAATCGTTGGGCGAGACGCAAGGCTTCGGCAATCGATTCGCGATCCCTCGCGGTCTATTGCGTTGCGCGCAAGGAATGCGACCGGTCTCATCGGGCCGGAACATCGCTGATGTCAGTTATCGACCTCCAGGCGCAAACCGTCTGGTCGTCGGTGCCGAGCCGCTCGATGTTGGGAGCACGATGATCGCGCTGCCGCCAGGGTCCGCACCGGCCGCCAGCAGGCCAAGCCCTCGGCTGCCTTCCACCGGAAAATTCGGACGGAGTAGCGAGCTCGCTTCCGCGAGGAAGGCCTTCGTGCGGCGAGTGGACCTGACCAGAAGGATCACGCCGTCAACCTCGCCGTCACGTCGCTTCAACTCGAGCCTGCGTGCTAGCGCCTGCGAGTCGTGTGGTGCGGTTTCCGCCTCCACTCCGTACCGCCATCCCGGTCCGGCAACCAGCGCGTCCCAGGACCTCTGATCTCGAATTCCTGGCAGGGGAACCTCGGTAGCCCACCGAAGCCCGGGGTGGAGGAGAAGCCTGAACTGATTGAGGAGCCCGACGTGAGCGGCATCACGTAACGGCTGCCCACCGGGAAAGGTCCGGGCGCTCAGCACGAGGCCGACGACCTCGCACAGGGAGGCGAGACGAATCAGGGTACCCGGGGAGTCAGGCCACGCTCGATGCGGCTTATCGCGGCGGCTGAGAGTCCCACCGCGATCCCGGTGTCCTCGAGGCTGAGGGATCGGTCAGTCCGCGCATCCCGGATCTCGCGACCGAGCTCGTGCACCAAATGGACGCCCCGCCTCCGTCCGCGATCCGCCGGGCGATCCCTCGTTCCCATCGTCGAAGCATGTCGCGAGGCGCTTATCTGGCCGTTATGTTGTGGCCGTGACGGTCCAGTACAACGTGATCGCGGCTCGAGGCCTGGATCGGCTGGCGGCGCTCAGCGACGGCCTGTTAGCCGCGATCGGCCCGCGGATCCCGATCCTTGAGGGCCTCTGATGGATCGCACCGAACCGGCGGGGCCTACGGTACCCGCCATTCGACCCTCGCAGACCGGCCGCGTCGTGCAGCCCCTACGGATGGTCGACCGCGTACAGCTGCCAGGCGTCCGGCACACCCTTGAGCTCGAACGTCCCGCGATCGGCGAAGGACAGGCCGGAGCCGACGACGAGGTCCTTGACGGTCCTCGACACGAGGACCCTCCCCCGCCCCTGCCAGCGCACCGATGCGAGCGCCGATATGCACGGCAAGACCCCGGATCTCGCTTCCTTCGACCTCGACCTCGCCCGTGTGCAGGCCGGCCCGGACGTCGATGCCGAGCGGGCGAACACCATCCGTTATCGCGAGCGCACAACGGATTCCGCGCGCGGGCCCGTCGAACGTGGCGAGAAAGCCATCGCCACTGGTGTTCACCTCGCGGCCCGTGTAGCGAGTCAGCTGATCGCGCACGACGCGATGGTGGGCCTGGAGCAGGTCCGTCCATGCCTTGTCGCCCAGGCCCGCAGCGCGCTCGGTCGATCCGACGATGTCGGTGAAGAGGACGGTAGCCAGCACCCGATCGTGCTCTGGATGGCGCCGAGCACCGGTCAGGAACTCCTCGATCTCCTCGATCACGCGGTCGGGATCGCCGATCCAGGGCAGATGGTCATCGCCTGGCAGCTCGACCATGCGTGCCCCAGGAATGTGCTCGGCGAGGTACCGGCCGGCCTCGAGCGGCAGCGCGCGATCACCGACCCGGTGGAGGACAAGGGTAGGTACCCGCACGGATTCCAGGACGGGACGTACGTCGATCTCGCCGTTCATCTCCGTCAGGGCACGGACAGCCGCCGGACTGGCACCCAACCTGAGGTAGCGCGCCCAGTTCGCCCGGAAGCGTTCGTCGTTGATCCGGCTTGGGGCCCGCACGTCGAGCCCGACCGGCCCGCCCCAACCTTCCGTGATCTCATCGAGGAACGCCTCCAGCTCGTCGCGGGTGACGCCCCACGGATAGTCGCTTGCGACGAGGCGGCGTGCGTAGCCGCCGAACAGGACGATCGCGGTCGTGCGGACCGGATACGTCGCCCCGAACAGCACGCACATCGGAGCGCCCTCCGAGACGCCAAACAGCGCCGCCCGTTCCGAGCCGACGGCGTCGCACACCGTGAGCACGTCGCTCATGCGTACTTCGAGGGTCGGCAGGTCGGACACCGCAACGCGGTCGGACATGCCGGTACCCCGCTTGTCGAAGAGAATCAGGCGCGAGAACGACGCCAGCCGCTCGAAGAAGCGGGCGAGCGTGGGCTCCTCCCAGGCCGCCTCCAGATGTGAAATCCAGCCCGGCACCCAGACCAGATCGCGTGGCCCGTCGCCGACGACCTGGTACGCGATCGAGACTCCGTCGGGGGCCTTTGCATAGTGCGTTTCGGGCATCAAGCCGAAGTGTGGCCGCCGTCTCGGCGAGGGGCAACCACATTCACCAGGTGCGCCCCTCCGGCCGCCGACTCCGGTCCCCCTAGCGGAGGACACCTCGCAGCGCTGACTTTGCGGCGTGCCAGCCGCACAGGCCGTGCACGCCGTTCCCCGGCGGGGTCGACGCAGAGCAGATGAAGACGCTGGGGTCAGGCGTCCGATATGGGTCGAGGCGTATGGCGGGCCTGGTGAAGAACTGGCGCAGGTCCTGGAGACCTCCGGCGATATCGCCACCCACGTAGTTCGGATTATCCGCTTCGAGGTCCGCAGGTCCGCGCTGGCTGCGACCGATGATCCGGTCCCCCACCCCCGGCGCAAAGCGCTCGATCTGGCGGAGGATCGCCTCGCTCATGTCCGCGTCAGAACCGTTGGGAACGTGGCAGTACGCCCACACGGTGTGTCTCCCAGCTGGTGCCCTCGAAGGATCGAACAGCGAGGGCTGGACCAGAAGCACGAACGGCCGCTCGGGGAGGCGGCCACTGCGAACCGCATCTTCAGAGGCCGCAATCTCCTCGAGACCACCGCCGAGGTGGACGGTTGCCGCGCCGAGGATCCGCTCGTCGCGCCAGGGAATCGGGCCATCGAGTGCGAGATCGATCTTGAACACCCCGGGTCCGTAGCGGTAACGCCGAAGCTGGCGGATGTACCAGCGCCCCAGGATGTTCGGGCACAGCCTCGCCTCCCCCGCGACTGCCAGCACGCCGTTCGGTGACAGGTCGAGCAGGCTGGCCCGGCGGGGCGGGAGGTCGTCGAGGGTGAGGACTCGCCGGCCGGTCTCGACGCTTCCGCCGATGGTGGCCAGGTAGGACGCGAGGGCGTCGGCGATCCGCTGCGAGCCGCCCTCCGCGATCGGCCATCCCACGGCGTGCGCGCTGCCCAGCAGCACGAGGCCAAGGCCGCCGCTGATCGGCTCGGTCATGCGGAGCATCGAGTGCGCCGCGCAGCCGGCCAGGAGCGCACGCGCCTGCGGCGTTTCGAAGCGGCGCGACAGACGTGCGACCGACTGGATGGCTCTGAGGGCGAAGCTGCCGGCCCGGAAGGTTTTCACCGGGTTCACCGGGATCCGAAACGGACCGGCCAGGTCCAGGAGCAGCTCCCAGCGCCGCGCGACGGGACCCAGCAGCCCGCGATAGGCGCGCCGATCGGCGCCCAGCGACGCCGCCGTCTCCTCGACCGACCGGACGACGAAGGCCGTTTCCCCGTCATCGAGCGGGTGAGCGAGCTCGATCGGCGGCTCGATCCAGCGCAGCCCGTGCTGTTCGAGCGGCAGCTCCCGGAAGAACGGCGACGATCGAGCCAGCGGATGGACCGCGCTGCACACGTCGTGGACGAATCCGGGCAGCGTCAGCTCAGCCGACCTGCTCCCGCCACCGACGGTTTCGGCCGCCTCGAGGACGTGCACCCGGCGTCCGGCGCGCGCGAGTGTGATCGCCGCGGCAAGCCCGTTCGGTCCAGCGCCGACCACGATCGCATCGAAGGCAGATGGCGGCGGGCGAACGCCGGACTCGGGCGACACGCTCAGTCGAGGCTCGGGTCGAAGGTATGGGTGTCGAGGACCGCCGGCGGCGCCTCGCCGCGCGGGGCCAGCGTGACCGCTGGGACGTACTCGCCGACCAGCTCGCGATGCCACCAGCTACCCGTCTCGCGCAGCTCCGACCAGGACGTGTAGCGGTAACGGTAGAACCGTGCCCGTACGTAGCGCGGCGGACCGGTATCGGCGAACGGGTCACGCCGGAGAAGGCTGCGCACTCCCGGGTCTCCCTCGAGCAGCTTCTGGAGGAACGGCATGATCCAGTCGCGGGCGTAAGCCTGTGACAGGGCCGCGAACCACATGAGCCAGTCGAGTCGCAGATGGTACGGCGCGATCTGCAGCGGAACGCGTCTCACGTTGCCCGGTTTGCCGATGAACTCGTATTCCTGCCAGTCAACGGCCGAAGGTCGGTCGGCCGCCGTGCCTTCGAGGATGACCTCGTAGCGCACCCGCGTCACGCTCCCGAACGCGCCGTACGTGTTGACGAGGTGGAGCTGGTTGAAGCTCTGGTTCATGACCTGGCCCGGGCTGATCATGTTGACGACCGGCCACCAGCTCAGCACCACGACGCTCGCCGTCAGGGCGCTGACCGCCGCGATGAACCACACGGGGGTCTCGGCGAGGACGGGCGTCGCGAAGGGAATGATCACGCGGTAGAAGTCGTCCGGGACCCCGGCCAGTGCGGCGACGATCGTGACCCAGTTCAGCCAGGCGTAGTTGCCGCTGATCACGAGATAGCCCTGTGTTCCGATCATGACCAGCGCCGACAGGCCCGCGATGGGCTGCGGCAGGAAGAGGCCGAACGGCGCGACCAGCTGGGCGAAGTAGTTGCCCAGCGCCTCGATCCGGTGGAGCGGTTTCGGCAGGTGGTGGAAGAACCAGCTCAACGGGTTGGGCATGGGCTGTGTTTCGTGGTGGTAGTACATGCACGTCAGATCGCGCCAGCAGCGGTCTCCGCGCAGCTTGATGAGGCCGGCACCGAACTCGACTCGAAACGCGAGCCAGCGGAACAGGATGAGGGTCAGGATGGGCGGCGCAATCCTGTCGTCGCCGAGGAAGATCGCCAGGAAGCCCGCCTCCAGGAGCAGCGACTCCCAGCCGAAGGAATACCAACGCTGGCCGACGTTGACGATGCTGAGGTACAGGATCCACAGCAGGAACCACACGAGCATGGTGAGCGGGGTGGGAGCCGACTGGGCGAGGCCCAGGACGATCGACGCCGAGAGAACGACGCCGACCCAGCCGATGCCGACGGCCAGCCGATCGGAATAGCGCCAGTGGAACAGGCTGGGGGCATCGCGGAAGCGGACGTAGCGCAGGTACTCCGGCACCGGCAGCAGCCCGTTCTCTCCGAGCAGCGGCCGGAACTGGTGCACGACCGCGAAGAACGCGAACAGGTAGATCGCCCCGAGCAGCCGCTCGAGGATCTCGCGCGTCAGCCAGTAGCCGGGAGCCGAGAACCAGTCTGTGGGCATGGCAGGAGGCGCGTCGGGAGGTTTGCGCGAGCGTCATCCGGAGCCTAGCGCCGGTGTCCAGCATGACACTCCGTCGGCGCCCTTGCGCACCGCCCGGACGGCCGAAGGCCGCATGACTGTTTGAGCGAGCTGGTGCGTCGCCCGCCGATCAGGCGGGTGGCACCGAAGGGCGCAACCGCCCGAAGGCGAGATCGTCGTCCGGCACGAACCGCCAGGAATCCGCGAGCTCGCGGTTGACGACGATCGTTCCGACCCACTGCCGCTTCCGGCGCCCGCCCGACCAGTATTCGATCCAGGCATCGGTCAGCGGGATCATCGGCGGCCGCTCCGTGACGCTTCGCCGCACGTCGCTGCCCGCCGGCGCGTGGACATAGCCACCGACCAGGTAGTGGCGGGTCTGGACGGCCGCGGCGTACTTTCGCGTCCGGCGCCGCTCGCCCTGACGACCGCGTGGGCCGCCGACATGCACGGCGACGAGCTCGTCGCGCCGGACCGTCACCTCGTCGGCCGTCTCGGTTCGGCCGTCGAGCAGGCTTTCGATCTCGACGTGGAAGAGCTGCAGCTCGTCGTGGTCGTTCAGCAGGTCCGTCAGCCGATCGGCGTCGAGGCGCACCCACCCGAACAGCCGCGCGTCGTCCGCGTACGCCTCGAACTGGACGAACGGCGCCTCGGGCACGAACTCGGGCTCGAAGACGTCCTCGGGCACCTGGTGCATCACGAGCGAGAGCCGGCTCGGCGCGGACTCCACGGACATGCCCGCAGGCTACGGCCCGGGGCCGCGCGGACAAGCCACCCGAAGGTACGGTCGGGTCAGCCGCGGCATCTCGCGAGCTGCCGGCCTGCCCGGCTCGGTCAGGCGCAGCCCGGATGCGTGGACGCCGGCTGGCCGGGCTCGGTCGCCCGGGCGGGTACCGGCCTCAGCGTGGGCGTTCGATCGGCTGGTCGCCTAGCCAGCAACCGGTCGAGCGGCGGCGCGAAGGCACCGATGTAGACACCGACCACGACGAGCACGCCTCCCAGCAGGAAGGCCGCTGTGACTGCCTCGTTGGCGAGAATCGCCGCGATCGTGATCGTCACGAGCGGCATGAGCAGCATCACGTAGCTCGTCGCCGACGCGCTCCAACGCGAGATCACGAACAGGAACAGCGAGAAGACGACGATGGAGCCGATCAGCGAGAGATACCCGACGGCGGCCCAGGTCTT
>DASXSA010000222.1:0-7596 GCA_036506235.1 Candidatus Limnocylindrales bacterium
CCACATGCTGCAGCGGATTGGTCCCGGGACACTCGTGATCGTGCCGGGCGACCGGGAAGACGCGATCCTCACGCTGACCGACGCCCACCGGGCCGATGACGGTCGCGGCGTGGCACTCGGCCTCGTGCTGACCGGCGGCTACCGTCCCGGTGCGTCGGTCCTGGCCGAAATCCGGCGCGCGGACCTCTTCGCGGCGCTCGTTCCCGAGGACACCTACTCGGTCGCGTCCGAGGTCCACGACCTGCTGGTCAAGACGCACCCTGCCGACCTCGAGAAGATCGAAACGATCAAGGCGCTCGTCGCGGAGCACCTCGACATCGACCGGATCCTCGAGGTTGCCGCCGAGCCTGCCCGCCGTACCTGACCGCCCTGCCGGGGCCGCCGAGGTCAGGGCAGCGGCTCGTTGTCGATCAGGCGCGTCGATCCGAAGCAGACCGCCAGCGAGAGGAGCGCTGGGCCCTCAACCCGATCGAGCTCCGCCAACGTCCGGCCGTCAGCCACGGACACGTAATCGACGTCTGCGCGGGGCTCGGCCGCGAGGACCTCGGACATGCCGCCGCGCAGGAGGTCCCCGGAGCGCTCGCCGGCCTCCCAACGCGCCCTGGCCGCCATCAGCGCCCGATACAGGACGGGCGCCGCAGCCCGGTCCGCGGTCGAGAGGTGGACGTTGCGCGAGGAGAGTGCCAACCCGTCAGGCTCGCGGACCGTCGGGCAGGCGATGACCTCCGTCGGCAGGGCGAGGTCGAGCGCCATCCGTCGCACGACCATCACCTGCTGCGCGTCCTTCTGGCCGAAATAGGCCCGCTCCGCCCCGACCAGCGCGAACAGGATCGCGACCACGGTGGCCACGCCATCGAAATGGCCGGGGCGGGCCGCGCCTTCCAGCGGCAGGGCGATGGCGCCGACCGACACCACCGTGTCGAAGCCAGGTGGGTAGACCTCCTCGACCGATGGCGCGAACAGGAGGTCGACCGCCTCCTCGGCGCACATCACCAGGTCTCTCGGCTCGTCGCGAGGGTACTTGGCCAGGTCGTCCGGGCTGTTGAACTGTCGCGGGTTGACGAAGATGGACACGACGGTCGTCGCGTTGTCCGCTCGTGCCCGCCGCATCAATGAGCGGTGGCCCTCGTGCAGCCAGCCCATCGTTGGCACGAGGCCGACCGGACGGGGGGCTGATGCCAGCGCTTCTCTCAGTTCCTCCCGGGTCCGGACGATCTTCAACTTCCGATCGACCGAAGTCGCCATCCGCTGGCGCGTTACAGGTCGCGGTCCAGCGGCACTCCGGCGACTCCCTGCTCCCGGCCGAGCACGTCGTCCGCACGGTCGACGGCCGAGCGTCCGAGGACCTCGTCCAGAACTCGCTCGTCCATCGTGCTGGATTCGGCCTTGCTCGGGAATGAACCCGAGGTGACGTCCCCAGCGTAGGCTCGCGCGGCTTCCAGGATGGTCTCTCGGAGGCGCGCGTACGGGCGAGCGTGCCTGGGAATGAAGGAACCCAGGCCAAGGAGGTCGGTCACCACCTGGACCTGGCCGCTGCAGTGCGGCCCGGCGCCGATCCCGATCGTCGGAATCCGGAGGCGTTCCGTGATCGCCGCGGCGAGCTGGTCGGGAACGAGCTCGAGCACGATCGAGAACGCGCCCGACTCCTGCACCGCCAGCGCGTCGGCCAGCATGCTGCGAGCGCGGTCGACCGTCTTGCCCTGGACCCGCACCTTGCCGCCCATGGCGTACTTCGCCTGCGGTGTCCAGCCGATGTGACCCTGGACCGGAATCCCGGCCCGGACGAGGGACTCGATGATCCGCGCGCTGCGCACGCCACCCTCGACCTTGACCGCCTGGGCCCCGGCGTCGCGCAGGAACCGGCCCGCATTGGTGAGCGCCTCGTCCGTTGTCGCATAGGACAGGAAGGGCATGTCGCCGATCACCAGGGCGCGCTGCGTTCCGCGCACCACTGCCCGGGTGTGATGAAGCATCTCCGTCATCGACACACGCACGGTCGACTCGTAGCCGAGCACGACCTCGCCGACGGAATCGCCCACCAGGATCAGCGGGATGCCGGCCTCGTCCAGGAGCCTGGCTGTCGGGAAGTCATAGGCCGTGAGCATCGGGATGCGCTCGCCATCGGCATACATTCGGCCGATGTCGGCGACCGTCAGGCGGTGGACTTCCTTCGTGTCGGCGGTGGCGCTCATTGACGGGTCTCCTGCGTGACCGCTCCAGTGTGAGGCGCCGCGTCACGAGCGTCCAGCATCGGCGCCAGCCGGTCGAGGATGCGATCCGCAACCTCGCGCTTGGTGAGCAGCGGCCACTCCTCAGCCCCGCCCTCGGCCGAGAAGATCGTGACCCGATTCGTGTCGGTCCCGAACCCCGACCCTGCCTCGCTGACGTCGTTCGCAACGAGGAGGTCGAGACCCTTGCTCGCGATCTTGGCGGGCGCCCGATCGAGCGACCCCGTCTCGGCAGCGAAACCGACGATGAGCGGCCGCGCCTTGACGCCCGCTGCCGGCTGCGCCCGATCAGGACCGAGCCGGCGCGTGATGCCCGACACCTCGGCCAGCAGGTCCGGCGTCGGCTCGAGGTCGAGCGTCATCGACGTCCCACGAGGGATCTTCGTTTCGGCGGGACGGCTGGGCCTGAAGTCGGAAACTGCGGCGGCCATGATCAGTGCATCGAACCCGGGCCGCCCGTCCTCGCCCGTCAGGGTGTCGAGCAGCGCCGCGCGCATGCTGGCGGTCGATTCGACCCGGACGACCTGTGCGCCCTCGCGATCGGGCAGCGGAACACTTACGGTGGCCGCGATCAGGGTGACGCGCGCGCCGCGATCGAGCGCCGCCTGCGCCAGGGCGACGCCCATCCGGCCCGTCGAGCGGTTGGTGATGGAACGGATCGGGTCGATCGGCTCCGAGGTTCCGCCGGCGGTAACCACCAGGTGTCGACTCGTGAGGTCCGCTTCTCGGGGCGCGAGGACATTCGGCGGCCGAGCCTCAGGGCCCGGTGCGCGCACTGGACGGTCTCGAACCATGGCTACGACGGCATCGACGATCGACGGGAGGTTGGCCAGGCGGCCGACGCCCGACTGCCCAGACGCCAGCGGACCTTCCTCCGGATCGACGATCCGGTACCGGAAGCCGTCCCGCAGGCGCCCGACGTTGGCGACTGTCGCCGGGTGTGCATACATCTCGCCATCCATCGCCGGAGCGACGATGACGGGGGCCGCTGTCGCGAGACACGCCGCAGTCACGACGTCGCCGGCGAGCCCCGTGGCCATCGCCGCGAGCCAATGCGCGGTCGCCGGCGCGACAACGATCGCGTCGGCGGAGTCGGCGACGACGATGTGGCCGATCCTGCCGTCGGGCAGCAGTGAGAGCACGTCAACCTCGGCCGGATGCCGCGTCAGCGCTTCGAGCGTGAGCGGCGCCACGAAGCGCGTGGCGCTCGGCGAAAGTAGCGCGACGACGTCAGCGCCCTCGGCCTGCAGGAGGCGGACGAGCTCCGGCGCCTTGTAGGCTGCGATCGACCCGGTGATGCCGAGCGCGATCAGGCGGCCCTCGAGGCGACCTTTCTGGCCGCTCATCCGAGACCCAGCTCGATTGGCTCTGCGCCCGTGACCTCGGCGTGCATGATCGCGAGCCCGCGCAGGGTGAGCTCGGGGTCGATCGCGTCGACGCCCGCGACGCCGCGCGCCCATGGCGCGGCCGACAGGCCGCCTGTCAGGATGGCATGCACTTCGGTCGGTTCGACACCGGCCGAATCGGCCAGCTCCTGACGGGTCCTTGCGAGCAGTCCGGACGCCAGCGCCTGGTAGCCGAAAATCGTCCCAGACTGGATGGCGCTGACCGTGTCTCGCCCGATCGCGCGGTCGGGGGTCCGGAGCTCGACGCGAGGGAGCTTCGCCGTTCGGGTTGCCAGCGCCTCGAGACCAAGCTCCAGGCCCGGCGCGATCGCGCCTCCGACGTAGGCCCCGTCGGCGGCGACACAGTCGAAGGTCGTTGCGGTCCCGAAGTCCACGACCACGGCGGGTGTCCCGTACAGCCTGGCCGCCGCCAGTGCGTTGACGAGGCGGTCGGCGCCAACCTCCGCCGGTCGCTCGGTGCGGACGGGGATTGGAACAGTGCCAGCGGACGCGATGAGGATCGGGATGGCGCGTCGGTTCGCAATCGCCTCGATCCCCCCGGTCAGGTTCGGAACGACGCTCGCGCAGGCGATCGCGCTGATCTCGCCCAGCTCGCTCGCGTCGAGACGGAGCAGACCGTCCAGCAGGAGCTCGAGCTCATCGCTGGTGGATTGCGCGTCCGTGGCCGCTCGGCGCGCGGCGAGCAGCGATCCGCTCTGCACGAGGCCTGTCGTCATGTTCGAGTTGCCGATGTCGAGCGCGAGCAGCATCGCCCGATCATACGCGGGCGCGGGTCTCAGACCGCCGTCGACGGTCTCACGAAACGGCCCTCGCCGTGGCCGCGTAACCGCCCCCGCCAAGACCCGTGAATCGGTGCCGCGACGGCCGATCGCTGCGGTACCATCCAGCGGTCGTGTCGTTCCCGCCGCCTGCGAAGTTCTTCGTCAACCGCGGCATCGTCGCTTCACGGGCAGACATCGACCATCTCCTGCGTCCTCTCCTCAAGCAAACGGTCACGTATCGCTATTTCCGCGGCCGTGACGTCGTGTCCCATGGCACCGGATGGGTGGAACGAATCGTGCAGGACCAGCCCGACGTGTCGAGCTACTTCACGCCGCTGTCGATCTGCGTGAACATCGACTCCTTCGAGCACCTCGAGTTCGAGACCCGCCCCGACCAGTTCATCGTGTATTCACTGGTCCAGGGAGACGAGAAGGTCGTCCTGGAGTTCGCGCCTGGCACGACCAGGGAGGAGGGCTCGCCGGGGGCGCCGGAGCAACTCGAGTTCGATACCAGCGGGTTCGTCCAGATGCAGCTCCAGGGTCTCGCCGACCAGGACACCGGAGGCCAGGCTGCCGCAGCCGAGGATGGATCGACGGCCGGAGGAGGTACGGGGACGGCGGGATCGTCGTCCTCGGACGGCCCGTCGCAGGACGCTCCCGACACGGGCTGAGGGAGCCGTCGCGATGCAGCGCCCGCCAAAGAGGGTTGCCGGGGAGGCAATGCGGGAGTGATGCGACCGGGCCGCCAGGCGCGGCGCAGGCAAGGGAGAGGAGGGTTCTCGGCAGGTGGCAAGCACATCACGGGTTGAACCGCGGCCCGCTCCGTTGAACGAGAACGGGATCGCGGCCTACTTCCGGTTCGCCGAACGCGGGACCGATCTCGCCACGGAGATCGGAGGCGGCGTGACCACGTTCATGGTCATGGCCTACATCCTGTTCGTGAACGGCAGCATTATCGCCGGGCCGCTCAAGCTGGATCCCGCGGCTGTGGCGGCGGGCACCGCGCTCATCGCCGGGATCATGACGATCGCGATGGGCGTGGTCGCAAACTACCCCTTCGCCCTGGCCGCCGGCCTCGGCATCAACGCCATCGTGGCCTTCACCTTGACCGCCAAGGGCCTGAATGCACAAGGTGCCATGGGCGTCATCGTGCTCGAGGGTGTCGTCATCACGATCCTCGTGGCCGTTGGGCTGCGCGAGGCGATCATGGAAGCGGTGCCACTGGCGCTGAAGCGCTCCATCGGCGTCGGCATCGGCCTGTTCATCCTGTTCATCGGCTTCGCGAACGGCGGCCTCATCCAGTCCGGGTGCTCCCCGGTCTCGAAGCTTCCCGCCTGCGAAGGGACCCTCGTGACGCTGGCGTTCCCAACCACGCCGTCACAGGTCGTCTTCATCATTGGGCTCGCGATCACGTTCGTGCTGTACGCGATGCGAATCCGGGCTGCCTTGATCATCAGCATCCTGGTGACGACCGTGATCGCCATCGTGGCCGGCGTGACATCGGTGCCGTCGGCCGACAAGTTGATCGTTGGTCCCAACTTCGCGACGCTCGGCCTCGGACTTCAGGATCCCTTCCAGGCGTTTACGAAGCTCGGCCTCATCACGGCCGTCCTGACGATCTTCGCGATCATGCTCAGTGACTTCTTCGACACGATGGGAACGGTCACCGGGATCGCCGCGGAAGCCGGCCTGGCGCGCGAGGACGGAACCGTCCCCGGTGTCGGGCGTGTCCTGTTCGTCGACTCCGTGGCGGCCATCGCGGGCGGCGTCGGAGGCGTCTCGTCGAACACGACCTACATCGAGAGCGCCGCAGGCGTCGCGGAGGGTGGTCGAACGGGATTCGCGTCAGTCGTGACCGGCGTCCTGTTCCTGCTCGCCATCTTCCTGTCACCGATCGCGCTGATCGTGCCGGGAGTGGCCACGGCGCCGGCCCTGGTCCTCGTCGGCTACCTGATGTTCACACTCGTCAAGGACATCCCGGTCGGCAATCTCGAGGACGGGTTGCCCGCCCTGCTCACGATGATCCTGATGCCGCTCACCTACGACATCACGGTCGGCATCGGCGCAGGCTTCATCAGCTGGGTGCTCCTCAAGACGGTTCGCGGGAAGCTCGCGGAGATCCACCCACTGATGTGGGTCGTGTCGATCGGTTTCGTCGTCTACTTTGCGAACGTCTGGATCCAGACCGTCATCAAGTAAGCCCTTCGCGGCACAGAAATTGGCCGGCACCCCTCCCGGGACGCCGGCCTTTCGATTCGATGAGTCGCCTGGTGAGTTAATTCCCGGAGCAGAACTCGAAGAGCGCGGCGTCGCCGGGGCCGCACAAGGCCGCGAGCTGCTGACGGAATTCGGCGGCTGCCCGGGCGTCATGTCGGCGTTCGGCCGCCGCGATGCTGACGAGCAGACGGCCGTGCTCGGCGTAGCCCGTCGCGATGACGTCGTTATTCGCGAGCCCCGCCAGCTGCTGCCGGAATGCTGCGGCCTGCCGAGCGTCGTGCTGCGCGAGGGCCGCCGCCAGGTCGGACTGGGTGGCGCGATACGTGAGGTACGAATCCATCGCCGTTACGATCGCCGGCGCCGGCGCGGCTGCTGCCGGCGCGGCAGGCGCGGCGGGGCCCTTTGCAACCGCGGTGGCCAGGGTGACGCCGCCAACGATGCCGATCGCGAACGCCGTGACGATCAGCAAGCGCGACCAGGTCGCAATTCGTGCTCGATCGGCGCCAGGGATGGGCGCAACTGCTGCAGACATCTCGTGTCCCTCCTTCGATGAACCGATCCGGTGGTGACTTGCTGGCTTCGCCCGGGAGCCCCTCGCGGCTGACGCCTTCAGCAGCAAGTGTTGCGGGGCTGCCGAATCGTGATCCTGACCCGGCTCCCGGGGTAGCTCAGCGGTTACCCGTGAGATGTCCGCTCGGCTACGGGCGGTGTGTCTCTCGTCGGGGCAACCGACCGTCCGCCAGTCGCCGGCAGCTGCAGGGCGAGCCCGTCGGATCGGCCGACGTGACTCGTCCTCGAGCCAGGACCCTCGAGCAGCGAGCGCGGCGGCGCCCGCGTTCGCACGAACTTGGAGATCTAGATGAGGGGTGCCCCTTCAAACTGACTCCCGGCGGAATCGCGAGGGGCCGGCGCCCGGTTACCTCGCCCGGGCGGCTCGGCGAGAACCGGCCCTTCGGTGCGCCGAAGTCGATCCGGTACCATCCG
>DASXSA010000223.1:0-2631 GCA_036506235.1 Candidatus Limnocylindrales bacterium
GGTCCGCGGCCGGCCTTCGGTCGACGTCGGCTGCGGAGCCTGGCCGCCGGATATCTGCATGCCGCCGCCGCGTGGCTGTCGAACTCGGACGCGGAGGCCGACCGCTCCTAGCCGGCCTCCTCGGTGACTGCTTCGCTGTCGCTAAGCACCCGCATCGAGCCAGGCAGCGTCCCAGGATTGGTCTTGGGAGATCTCGCCCGCGGTTCGTCTCAGGGCGTCCTGCTGGTCGAGCCACGCCTTGCGAGCCGTTTCGTGCGACACGGTTTCGAAGCGGACACTCGCCCCCGGCGCGAGTTGACCGATCCGCGGCCGGTCCGCGCGGATGACGACAGCGATAACTGGATAGCCGCCGATCGTCTGGTGATCGGCGAGCAGCACGATCGGTTGGCCGTCCTCCGGCAGCTGGACCGCGCCCCACACCATCGGAACCGAGATCATCGCTGACTGCCCCGAGGCCGACGGAATGGCCCCGCCCGACAGGCGCACGGCCATGCGGTCGCTCTCGGTCCGGACCCGCCAGTCGCCCGACACGAGCGCCGACAGAGAAGCCATGCCGACCGTTTCAAGGTGCGGACCTGGGACGACGCGGATCGTCGACGCATTGACGAGCCCCAGGCGGTTCGCAGGCCGCCATGCGCGCCCGGCGGCGGTCAGATCCCCACGGCGGGCCGGAACGAGGACGTCGCCAGGCTGCAAAGTCCGACCATCGATCCCACCGAATCCTCCGACGAGGCAGGTCGACGCCGAGCCGAGCACCCGCGGGACGTCGATGCCGCCGGCCAGAGCCAGGTAGGCGCGAGCGCCCTCGGGCCCATCGGCCGAGGCAGCGCGTTCGAATCGAATGGTCGAGCCTGCCCAGACCGTGTGGGCGATACCCGGCGTGAGCGGGCCGCCCTCGCCCAGGCTCGTCGCGCCCAGATCGCTGCCCGCTAGCGCCATCGTGCACGTCTCCCGAACGAGCAGCTCCGGTCCTGCGAGCGTCATCTCGAGCACCGGAGCGTCTGCCGGATTGCCCATGAGCAGGTTGGCGATCGCGAACGACCAGGGGTCGCAGGTGCCGCCACGTGGCACCCCGAGGTGGGCGGCGTTCGGTCGTCCGCCATCCTGGATCGTCGAGAGGAGGCCCGGCGCGAGGACCTCGAGCACGCTTGCTCGCTCGCTAGCCGTCGATCGGGACGAACCGGACTCGAGTCCCGGGCGCCAGGAGCGCCGGCGGATCGCGTTCGATATCCCAGACCTTGAGATCGGTTCGGCCGATGAGCTGCCAGCCGCCCGGTGTCTCGGAGGGATAGATCGCCGTTTGCTCCCCGGCGATCCCGACACTCCCCGCGAGAACCCGCACGCGCGGGCTCGACCGGCGAGGCATCACCAGCTCCGCCGGCAGCGTTCCCATATACGCGAAGCCGGGCACGAAGCCGAGCATGAAGACGGTGTAGGTCGTGCCTGCGTGGAGGCGCACGACGTCGGTCGGCGCCAGGTCCCTTTCCCTCGCGACCACCTCGAGATCCGGTCCATCGCCGCCTCCATAGCGAACCGGGATCTCGATAAGTGGATCCTCCGTCCGGGGCGCGTCCAGGGTCGACGCCGGGATCTCCTCGAGCCGCTCGACGATTGCGGCCAGCCGTTCGCCTGCCTCGTCCGCAGCGACATCGTCGGGGTCGTATGGCACGAGCAGGCTCGCGTACGCGGGCACGGGCATTCCCCACGCCGGTCGGCCGGATGAGCGCGACGCTTCTGCCTCCTCGCTCACCAGTCGCGCGAGGCGATGGACGCGGCGATTGAGCGCGAGGTCGATGCGATCGCCGAGGGTGACGAGAAGGGCGCCGTCCCCGAACGGGACGATCGAGACCAATGCCTACCCCGATGCGCCAAGCGCGAGGACGCGGATGCCTGCCGAGCCGAGCGCACGCCGAACGGCCGCGGCGAGCTCCGGCGCCCCCGGCGTGTCGCCGTGGAGGCAGATCGTGTCGGCCTTGAGCTCGATTTCCGTCCCGTCCCAGGCACGCACGCAGCCGTCGCGCGCAATCTCGATTGCTCGTTGCGACACCACCGCCGGGTCGGTGAGCACGGCGTCCGGCTCGCGCCGCGAGCGTAGGGTGCCGTCCGGCTCGTAGGCCCGATCGGCGAAGGCTTCGGCGGCGGTTCGCAGGCCTGCCTCTTCAGCAATCGCCAGCATCCGTGAGCCGGCGAGACCCACGAACGCGAGCTCCCGCGAGAAGGTCAGAACCGCTTCGGCGAGCGTTCTGGCGAGCTGGGTGTCCGTCGCCGCCCGGTTGTAGAGGGCGCCATGCGCTTTGACGTGCCGGAGCTCGACCCCTGCGGCCCGAGCGACGCCGGCCAGCGCTCCCAGCTGGTACAGCAGGGCTGCCCGAAGTTCGTCCGCGGTCATTTCCAGGTCCCTGCGCCCGAAACCGGCCAGGTCCGGGTAGCCCGGGTGCGCTCCGACCGCCGCGCCGTGCTGCCGTGCCAACTCCACGGTCCGCGTCATGACCACCGGATCGCCGGCGTGAAAGCCGCACGCCACGTTCACCGAGGTGACGTGCGGGATCAGCGCCTCGTCACGGCCCAGCCGCCAGGTCCCGAAGCTCTCTCCGACGTCCGAGTTGAGGTCGATCCGGGGCTGCGTCACTC
>DASXSA010000224.1:0-3495 GCA_036506235.1 Candidatus Limnocylindrales bacterium
GAGTGTCCCGTAGGTCATCGAGCAGGCTCCGGGCCGTGGTCGGCTCTTCACTGTCATCAATCCGAAACCGCTGGTCCGGATCGCTTCTTTCGAGCTCGGCGATGCGTCCCACGGCGCCATGAACCGCTGGTCGGCGAACCGGTGGCCTGCCCGGGATTGGGTCGCAGTAGTTGTCGACCGCCTCGTTCGCCGCACCCATGTCCTCGCGCACCGGCGCCTCCGATGAGCAAGCCTCGGTGGCGACGAGGAGTACAGCGAGCGCACCGAGCACCCATGAGACGCGCGAGCTCGGCGGCCGCGGCCGTGGCGAGCACACTGCAGCGAGGTACGCTACGTGGACCCCGGCTCGGAACCTCCGATGACCCAGCAATACATCATCGGGCAGTTCTCCTCGTTGCTCGGAGACCTGCAACCTGCGCCCGCCGGGTGGCTGGCCGCCGTCGATGACCTGCGACGGGAGGTCGAGTCCTCGCCGCTGCCCATGCTCCCCCGGCTGGCGCACGAGGCAATGGATCTGACCGACATGATCTGCTGGGCTGCTGTTGAGCAGGGGGACGTGGGCGGCTTCTGCCGTTATGCGGAGACCGCCGTCGCGCTTCGCGAGTTCACGGCCAACGCCGGTCTCTTGCCCTAGACCCCTCGGGTCTAGGGCTGGTCGAGCCGCCCGGCCCCGAGCCTCGAGAGCCGAGCGACTCGACCGACGCGTCTACTCGGCGTGGCCGAACGCCGCGATCTCCTGCTTCTCCTGCTCGGAGAGCTCGCGCGGGCTCTCCCCGCGGGCGAGCTTCTCGCTCTGCACGTGATGCCGGATGTCCTCGACGATCTCGGGGTTCGCGAGCGTCGTCGTGTCGCCGACGTCGGCGAAGTTGGAGACGGCGGCGATCACCCGGCGCATGATCTTGCCCGAGCGGGTCTTCGGCATGTCCGAGACGATCCACACGTTCTTCGGGCGCGCGATCTTCCCGATCTCCTTATCGATCGCGTCGCTGACCTTCTGCTCTATTTCCTTGCTCGGGGTAAACCCCGGCTTGAGCGCGACGTACACCTCCACGATCTTGCCGCGGAGCTCGTCAATCACCGGTACCGCTGCCGCCTCGGCGATCTCCTCGACGGTGATACTCGCCGACTCGATCTCCTTTGTTCCCAGCCGGTGCCCGGCGACATTGATCACGTCGTCGACCCTGCCGAGGATCCGGAAGTAGCCGTCCGCCGCTTGAACGGCGCCGTCGCCCGCGAAGTACGGCCAATCGTGCCAGTCCTTGCTGTCCTTGTTCCGGTTGTACTTCGCGTAATAAGTGTCGACGTACCGCTCGGGCTGGCCCCAGATCGTCTGGAAGCTGCCTGGCCACGGGTTGCGGATGCAGATGTTGCCCGCCTTGCCGCTACCCGCCCCGACGACCTCACCGAGCTCGTCGTAGATGACCGGGTAGATGCCAAGCACGCCCGGCCCGCAGCTGCCCGGCTTCATCGGCTGCAGCCCGGGTAGGGTGCTCCCGAGGAAGCCACCGTTCTCGGTCTGCCACCACGTATCGGTAATCGCGGCTTCGCCCTTGCCGACGACTTCGTAATACCAGCGCCACACGTCCGGCTCGATCGGCTCCCCGACCGTCGTCATCGTCTTGAAGTGGTACTTGTACTTGGGCGGCTCGTCGGGCCCGAGCTTGCGCAGCATCCGGATCGTCGTCGGCGCGGTGTGGAAGATCTTCACCCCGAGTTGCTCGGCGATCCGCCACGGGCGGCCGGCGTCCGGATACGTCGGGACGCCCTCGTACATGACGCTCGTCGTCCCGAGCGCCAGCGGCCCGTAGACGATGTAAGAGTGGCCAGTGATCCAGCCGATGTCGGCAAAGCACCAATAGGTGTCGTCGGGGTGGATGTCCTGGTAGTACTTCGACGTGCCGGCGACATACGACAAGTAGCCGCCGGTCGAGTGCTCGCACCCCTTCGGCCCGCCGGTGGTGCCGCTCGTGTACATGAGGAACAGCGGCGCCTCCGCAGGCATCGAGACAGGCTCGACCTGCTTGCCGCGGTAGTCCTCCAACAGCTCGTCGACGAAGAAGTCGCGCCCCTCGACCATCGGGCTCTTCGATGCGTACTGGCCCGGGTGTCGGCGCCAGACGAGCACCTTGTCGACCTCGGCTCCCTCCTCGAGTGCGGCCGCAATCGCGTCGTCGGCCTTCGACTTGTGGTCGATCAGCTCGCCATTGCGGTAATAGCCGTCCATCGTCACCAGGATCCTGCTCTGCGAGTCCGCGATCCGGTGGCCACACGCGGCGCCGCTGAAACCGCCGAACACCTCCGAATGGATCACCCCGAGCCGTGCGCAGGCGAGCATCGAGACCGGCAGCTCGGGCACCATCGGCAGGTGGAAAGTGATCCGGTCCCCGGTGTTCACGCCACCGAACTCCTTGAGCAGCGCCGCAAACTCGTTCACCTGGCGGTGCAGCTCCTCGTAGGTGATCTCCTGCGTCTCCTGGTCCTCGGGCTCCGGCACCCAGATGAATGCGTTCTTGCCACCACGAGACTCGAGGTGGCGGTCGACGCAGTTGACGGACGCGTTCAGCCGCCCGCCGACCCACCACTTCCAGAACGGCGGATTGCTCGTGTCGAGGATCATGTCCCACTTGCGATCCCACGTCAGCATCTCCGCGTACTCCGTGAAGCACTCCGGAAAATGCTCCTCCTTGAACCGCTCAAGAATCGACGGGTCATTCGCGTTCGCCTGCGCTACGAACGCCTCCGGCGGTGGGTAGAACTCCTCCTCGCGCCAGTGAACGGCGATCTCCGCCTCGGAGGCCGAGGCCTCCTGTTCTGCTGCCTTGCCGGCGCCGTCACCTGTTCCTGCCGGCGCGTCGTCTGGAGTCATCTCCAGCTCCTTTCTTCACCAACCTTGCGTCTCAGTCCCGGTTCGCTTCTCCCTCGTGTGCGCTCGACGCCGCATACCTAGCCAAGGGCTGGGTCGTGGTCGCGGGTCCGTGATTCATCCGGGTCAACGCCTCAACGGCATCACCGGGAGGACCGTTCTCTCGAACGTCGAGTTGATGACCGCGGCGAACGATGCGTACCAGGCGGCCAGCGCGGTCGCGAGGCCCACATATCCACCCCATTTGATGACGTTCTCGTGGCCGCCGGAGTTGCCGGCTCCCAGCAGGATGAACGTGATCGACAGCAGGAAGAACACCAGGGCAACTGCGCCCGTCGTCCGAAGCGAGGCCGCGAACATGTAGGTCGTGAAGATCGCCCACGCCCACAGGTAGAGGCCGATGGCGTGACCCGCGTCAGCCGCGGGGATCTTCGCGGCGAAGAAGGTGACCAGCGCCCAGAACGAGATCCAGAACGCGCCATACGACGAGAACGCGACCGCGCCGAACGTGTTCCCCGTGCGGAACTCCCACATGCCGGCCAGGAGCTGGGCGATGCCACCGTAGGCCAGCGCCAGGCCCAGGACCACCGGTTCACCACCCGAGCCAACCAGCTTCGCGTTGAACATGCTCA
>DASXSA010000225.1:0-6554 GCA_036506235.1 Candidatus Limnocylindrales bacterium
ACGAGGGTGGCCCGCTCGTCCCCCTCGCGCTGATCGAGCTCGCCAAAGGCCTCGAGTGGCGGCAACGGGACCCGGCGGGTGCCCTGCGCGCGACCGACCAGGCGGGTTCGCTCGCGGATCGTGCGCGGCAGCTCGGCCGCCCGTTGCCACTCCTGGAGCGGGAGGTGTCCCGGCGCCGTCGCCGGTTGCTGGCTCGCGTTGCGCGGCAGAACCGTCACCTCGTCGGGTCTCAGGCGGGCTGACGTGCCTCCGCCATTCGCCGCCGGACCGCGTCGCGATCTGGCACGCCAAGCAACCCGTGCCCCTCCAGGACGAGGGACGCGACTGCTGCCGCCAGGAGCGCGTCGTAGCCGGCCGCAGCCCGGCCGCGGATGAGCCGCGGCTCGACTCGGGCAGCCAGCAGCGCGGCCAGGAACACGTCGCCGGCACCGGTCGGGTCCACGCTGCGTCCGGGCGGGATTGCCGGATAGCGCCGGATCGAGGGTTGGCCGTCAGGCGTCGGCTGGATGAGGAGGCCACCACGGTCGCCCTTGGTCAGGACCAGGGTCGATCCCGGTTTCACGTGTCGCCAGAGGTCGGCGAGCTCCGTATCCCGGGCGACGTCGTCCTGGCTCACACCGATCAGGTCAGCACGCGCGACGAGCGGCGAGGGGCCAGGTGGGCGCCGCTGCACGCGCTCGCTCGATTCCAGGTCGCGCAGGAGGCCCTGCCAGCCAAGCCCGACAAGGGCGTTGTCCGGCATGGCGGTCGCCCAATCGTCGCCCAGCTCACCTGCGATAGGCGCCAGGATCCAGCCCCGGGCCGCACGCCACGCCGGCGGGATGTTCGCGACGGCAATCGGATCCGCCCGCGAGAACACGAGCTGGATGCGTCCGTTGGGCGTGTCGACGTTCTCGAAGACAGGGCCGCGATCGAGCTCGACGAGCTGGACGTCGACGCCGGCCTCGCGCAGCAGGTCCAGCTCGGGCGCGTATGCCGCCAGCCGGTCGACACCGACGAGTGCAGCCGTGGTCAGGCCGAGCCGGGCCGTCGTCAGGGCGCTGTAGCTGACTCCTCCGCCCAGTCGCCAGCCTCTCGGGTCGTCGCGCGCGAGATCGCGCGCGGCCGCCCCCACGACCACGATGTCCGGCCCGCGCCGGCCGTCGACGGTCGGGTGCGGCGCCGCGGAATCGTTCACGCCGACACTTCGTATACCGATGGCCGAGCGCGATTGCCGGCTGTCCTCCCCTCCCGGGCCGGCAGAGGGCCAGGGGTATACTCGGATCGCGCCCTCGTTGCGGGGCCGCTTCCCCGTCTTTCCGGAGTCACTGGTGTTTTTCTACGAGCTTCACGAAGGCGACGACGACCTCTTCTCCGATCTGCTGCTCGCGCGCGAGGAGGAGATGGATCCAGAGCTGTTCTTCGATACGGTCCAATCCATCCGCCACCGCGTCCAGGACACGTTCGAGCACGATACGCTGATCGAGGCGATCGCCGAGGTTCTCGAGCGTGACTACGGGTTCATCTTCGTCTCCGACGATCGGCTGACGGCGGCCGTCAATGTGTCGAAAGCCGAGGACGAGAATTTCCTTGCCGACCTCGAGGGCGGCGCCGAGTCAGGGGAAGAGGACGAGCTCGGGGCGGATTACCGCGCGATCGTCGCCGACTTCCGGGGCGACCCTCGCCGCCCGAATTAATCGCAGACCAGCCGACTGGCACCGTCCCCACTGGTTCGCCGCTCGCTCTCTGAGGTAGAGCGCGATGCCCGCGCGAGCCACTGGACCGAGCTCAGCGACTGAACAGGATCTCGATCACGTCGCCGTCCCGGACGGCGTAGGTCTTGCCCTCCGACCGCAGGCGTCCGTGCTTGCGGGCCTCGGCGATCGACCCGAGCTCGATCAGGTCCTCGAACGCGACCACCTCGGCGCGAATGAAGCCCCGTGCCAGGTCTGTGTGGATCGCCGCCGCCGCGTCGACCGCCGTTGACCCGTCGGGCACTGGCCATGCGCGGACCTCATCCGGTCCGGCGGTCAGGAAGCTGATGAGGCCGAGCAGCTTGTAGGACAGCCCGATCACCCTGGCCAGGCCCGATTCGCGCAGTCCCAGCTCGGCCATGAAGGCCTCCGCGTCATGGGGTTCCAACTCGCCGAGCTCCATCTCGATACGGGCCGAGAGCGCGTCGACCAGCGCCCCGTTGTGCCGATAGGCCCCCGCCAATCCTTCGACGACGTGCGACGCACGAGGCAGGTCCGACTCACCGATGTTGAGCAGCACGAGCACCGGCTTCTGGCTCAGGAACCGGAACCCGCGAATGGCCTTTTCCTCGTCCATCTCGAGCGCGACGTCCCGGATCGGTGTACCGGCCGCCAGCGCCTCCTTAAGCCGCCCGAGGATCTCCCCCTCCCGTTCATTCGCTTCCCGCTCTGCGGTCGTCCCGTGCCGTCCGGTTGCCGCGAGGCGCTCCAGCCGCCGCTCCGCGATCGCGAGGTCGGCCAGGATGAACTCGAGGTCCAGCCGCTCCAGATCGCGCCTCGAATCGACCGACCCTTCGGGGTGCGGGTGGCTGGGATCCTCGAACGCCCGCACGACGTGCAGCAAGGCGTCCGAGTCGCGCAGCCGGGCCAGATGCTCGGGCGGCAGTTCCTCGGTCCCGATGTGGCCCTCGGACGAAGCGGGTGGCGCCGGAAGGTCCGCATAGGTGACGTCCGCCTGGACGATCTTCTTCGGGCTGAAGATCGCCGCGAGTCGCTCCAGGCGGGGATCGGGCACCTTGACCACACCAACGTTGAGCTGCATGCCGCCGAAGCCGCCAGTCTCCGCGTGCCCGCGCGTGAGCGTGTTGAAGACCGTCGTCTTGCCGCAGCCGGCAAGCCCGACGATGGCGATCTGCATCAGTAGCCGGCGGCCGGGTCGACGATGTTGAGGAGCGTCTGGCCTCTCGAGAAGCGGCGCAGGTTGTCGCAGAACAGCCCGATCGAGCGGTCCAGGACGCGGCCACTCGACCAGGAGGTGTGCGGGGTCACGATGACATTCGGCAGCTCGTAGAACGGTGACCCGGACGGCAAGGGCTCTTCGCGAAATGCGTCCAGGACGGCACCGCCGATTCGGCCTTCACGAACTGCCCGCAGGAGGGCACGGTCGTCGACCAGTCGACCGCGAGCGATGTTGATCAGCCAAGCCCCTGGCTTCATCTGGCGCAGCATCTCGTCATCGATCACGTTCTCGGTCTCGGACGTCAGCGGCAGGGCCAGCACCACGAAGTCGGACTCGGCCAGCAGCGCCGGGAGTCCCTCCGGTCCGGCGACACGGTCGAGCATCAGCTCGCCGAGGCTCAGCTCATCGTCGTCGGCCCGCGTTTCGCCAGACCCGTCTCCCCCGGCCGCGCCGATGCCCGTGCCCACTTCGGCCCGCCGGCGAGTGGCGATCACGCGGCAGCCGAACGAGGTGGCCAGGGCGCCGACGGCCCGGCCGATCGAACCGAGCCCCACGATGCCGACCGTCACGTCGCGCAGCTCCACCCCCTCGAGCGGCTGCCAGGTCCGCTCGCGCTGGAGCTCGAGCAGCTGGGGCAGCCGACGACTGACGGCGAGGATCATCATCAGCACGTACTCGGCAATGGGGCGGCTGAATACGCCCCGGGCATTCGTGATGACGACCCCCCGTTCGCGGCTGAGGGGGGTGAGCACGTTCTCCACCCCGGCCGATGCCGAGTGGACCCATGCGAGCCGGGGCGCCTTGGCGAGCACGCGGTCGAACGCATCGGCGGAGATGAACCCCCGGAGCAGGACCTCCACGTCGTCGAGCGGGCCGTCAGCGATCCCTTCGCGCGAAACCATGACAAGCCGCGTTCCCGGTGCGGCCTCGCGAATACGCTCGAGGTCGCGCCCTCGGTAGCGCGCCGAGAGCACGGGGCTGAGCGCGATGGCCGGGATGGGCCGGGCCGACTCCTTGGAGGCGGCCGCCTCGGCCAGTAAGCCCTCGCCGATGGAGCCCTCACCCACGGAGCCCTCACCGATGGAGCCCTCACCCACGGAGCCGTCGGCCGTCTGGCCCTGCGCCATCAGGACATCACTCGGGCCAGCCAGCGGTCGGGGGCCTCGATCTCTCCGTCGCGCGGCAACGTCTCGGGGCTTTCCCAGAGCTTCCGGAGCGCCGCCGGACCCGCTGTCTTCGCGATCGCCGAAACGAACCGCTCGCCCTTGCGGTACTGCTCCATCTTCAGGTCCATCCCGGTCAGCCGCATGATTGCCCGCTCGAACGGGCTGCGGTGCTCGCGCCGCTCGTGGAAGCGTGCGCTGATCCGCTCCACGTCGGGGACGAGGTCACGACCCACCTCGTCCATGATGTAGTCGCTGAACCCCTCGAGCAGGCTCATGACCGCCTGCGTTTCACGGAACAGGCGGAGCTGCTCCTCGCCCATCAGGCGCTCCATCCAGTGCAGGCCCTGGCCTTCGCCGCGCAGGACCCGACCAAGCTGCTTCATCGCGTCGCGACCCAGCGTCGACGCGTCCTTCGAGAACGCGGCCAGCTGCCGTTCGAGGCGTTCCGCCAGGTACGGCCGTAGCCAGGGATGCGCCTCGAACTCGAACGCGTGCGTCGTCTCGTGGAGCGCGATCCAGGAGCGGAAAGGGTCGAGTGGCAGGTCCAGCGCCCGGCCCGTCTGCCGGATGTTCTCCTCGATGAACAGCAAACGGCCCGGGACGCTCTCGGCGGACAGCAGGGTCAGGTCGTACTGGCCGAGGACCCGCTGGCCGAGAAAGCCCAGCAGGAAGCCGATCTGCCGGGTCGTCAGGTACCGATTGGCGATCGCCACCGAGGCCTTCGCGAGCCCGCCGCCGACCGGTACGACCTGGTCGAGCAGGTCGCCCTCGATCCGGCCCAGCAGCTGGGCGAAGGTTGCGACGTTGGCACTGACCCACGCTGCACGATCGACCACCGAGACCCGCTCGACGACGCCAGGCAGCTCCGTCTCGAGCGCCTCGGAGAGGCGCGGCACGATGCCGGCCATGGCCGCCGCGTAGACAGGTTCGGTCGCTTCGATGTCCGCGCGCGCGAGCGTGCCGGGTGCGTGCCGGAGCTGCTGGATCGCGAACTCCTCCGCCCGCGGCCAGTCGACCAGCCCGCGCCGCGCGGCCCGCTCCGCGCGGCGCCCGAGGACCGTCGCCACGGCACCGAGCGCGGACCCGAGGAGGAACCCGGCCTGCCATGCCCCGTCGTCCCGCCAGCTCCATCGTCCGCCGCCCGATGCCTGACGGCCGGTCTCCGCGGGCCGGCCGCGAGGGCCCGTCACGACGCCACCCGCTGGAGCTCGACGCGCTCGATAGCCGGGAAGGACTCGCCGAAGAGGCGCGCGGCCAGGCCGGCGAACGCTTCGACGTCACCCGTGGTCAACTGGAGGTGGGTCGCCGCAGGAGCGCCATCGCCTGCTGGCGCCTCCAAACCGTTGACCGACAGCAGCTCGGCAAGGGCGGAGGCCGTGGCGGTCGCCGAATCGACGATGGCCACCCCCTCGCCGGCCACAGAGGCGATCACCTGTCGCAGCAACGGGTAGTGCGTGCAGCCGAGAAGCAGCGTGTCGATCCGCGCGGAAGGCGGCAGCGGAAAGATGAACTCGCCGGCCTCATCCCGTGTGCCGAGGAGGGGCGCGAGCGAGTCCGCGACCCTGGCCTCCACGTCCGGGCCGCTCAGCTGGCCCGCCTCCACCATCGGCACGAAGGCGGGCGTGGCGTGCTCATATACCTCCACCGCCGGATTCTCGTCCTTGATCGCAGCAAAGTAGGCATGAGAGCGGACCGTCGCGGGGGTCGCGATGACGCCGACGCGCCGCGTGCGCGTGGCAAGGCTCGCCGCCGCGGCGCCGGGGCGGATGACCCCGAGGATCGGCATGTCGTAACGACGCCGCAGGTCGCCCAGCGCGATCGCCGTCGAGGTATTGCACGCCACGACGATGCCCTTCACGTCCCGCTCGGCCAGGATGTCCAGCGACTCGCGCGAGAAGGCCCTGACCTCGTCGTCCGGTCGCACCCCGTAGGGGGCCCGGGCGTTATCGCCGAAGTAGACCGTCGATTCGGCCGGCAGCCTGCGCAGGATCTCGCGAAGAACGGTGAGCCCGCCGACGCCCGAGTCGAAGACGCCGATCGGTCGCGGATCGCCCACCTGACTCAGCGGCGCGCGCCTGCCGGCACGCGCCCGACGTTCATGAGCTCCGATGCCATGCGCATGACGTCCTGACTGACGCCGGCCTGCGGGTTGGCCAGGACGAACGGCAGCCCTTCATTGTTTGACTGGACGACCAGCATCCCGTCCGACATCACGCTGTGCTCCGGCACCCGGCCGAGCGCGCGCGCCAGATCGTCCGGCGAGATGCCGCCGGCCGAATCCGCCCGGTTGACCAGATAACGGACCTTCGCCGCGGGGTAGCCGATCGAGCGGAACGCGTCGGCGACCGCGATGGTGTTGTGGATCGTCGTGGAGTCGTAGGTGACGATCTCGAGGATCGTGTCGGACGCGTCGAGGAACGCGAGGTTGATGTCGCTCAGCGGCGCCGGGAGGTCGAGCACGATCACCTCGTACAC
>DASXSA010000226.1:0-3021 GCA_036506235.1 Candidatus Limnocylindrales bacterium
GCCCGTCCGTTGCCTCGGCCACCGCCATCTGGGGGTGTCGTTCGGACACGTCGACCGCCACCGCACCGACCTTCTCGGCTAGGGCCAGCCGATCGGGCAGCATGTCGAGGGCGAGCACCTGACCGGCGCCGTGCACCAACGCCGCCTGCACGCTGAAGAACCCCACCGGCCCGGCTCCCACGACCGCGACCGTGTCGCCGTCCTCGATCCCCGAGATGGCCGCACCGTAGAACCCGGTGGTCAGGACGTCGCCCAGGAAGAGCGCCCGCTCGTCGTCGACGTCGTCCGGCACCGCGAGGAGGTTCGTGTCGGCGCACGGCACGCGGATCCGTTCCGCCTGCGCCCCCCCGAGGCCCCCGCCGAAGATCCCCGCTCCCAGGTTGCGGAAGTCCTCGCACAGCTGGGTCTGCCCCCGACGGCAGAACCAGCACCGGCCACAGGCGATGACGAACGCGACGACCACGCGATCCCCCTGGGCGAACCGTTCCACCTGTGGCCCGACCGCCTCCACCACCCCCATGGCCTCGTGACCGATGGGCTCGCCCGGGTCGAGCGGAGCCTTGCCGTGGAGGAAATGCAGATCCGACCGGCAGATCGCCGCGACGGAGACCCGGACGAGCGCGTCGTCCGGCTCCTCGATCCGGGGATCGGGCATATCCCGGACCGAGACCTTGCCGATCTGCTCGAAGACGACCGCCCGCACGCCGGCCCCGACGCTAGGGCGCGCCGCTTCCCGCGGGCAGCTCGTCGAGGAACTCGGTGGGCACGCTGGTCGTGAGATGCACGAGCTCGTTCGCCGCGCGGACGTACCGGATGATCGTGGGCAGGTCTCCCTGGAGCTTGAGCTTGCCCTGCATCATGCCCTTCACCGGGTCGAGGTCCCCGGCCAGGATCTCCTTCCACCTGGTGTAGGGCGCACGAACGATGTATCGCGGCTTCGCGCCTTCCTCTGTGGTCACGATGCGACCGGCCCGGCACTCGCCGTGCCACAGGTCGAGCCAGGCCCACGTGTCGGTGGGCACGTTCTTATCGGGTTCGGCCTCGACCACGAAGGCCACGTCCCCCTCCCAGTCCGCCGCGGCGCGCCGGTACTCGTCCGAGGCATTGATGCGCACTACGTAGAGGTCGATCCACTCGTCACTCGGAAAGACGGCCACCGCATCCCCCTCCACCGCCGATTCCATCACATCTGGACCGAACTCACCGCAGCACCAGGATGAGGATCAGCCCGATCACGTTGAACGTCACGTGCGCTACGAGGCTTGCCACGATGTTCCCTCGCCGCTGGTAGAACCACGCCAGCGCAACCCCCGTGAACACCATGACACCCATGAGCAGGACGCTGCCGAACACGGGCCCCGGCACGTAATGGATGAGCCCGAACGCCAGCCCGGAGCCGCCTGCGCCGATGGCGAAGCCGTACCGATCGGCCAGGGAGCGAAACAGGATGCCCCGGAAGAACAGCTCCTCGTGAATGGGAGCGATCACCAAAGCGTAGGCGATCGAGACGGCCACGCCCGCCGTCGAGAGGTGGGTAGGCAGCTGCCGCGGGGACCGGATACTCCGGCCCGTGACCAGCTGGAGCAACAGGTCCAGGACGATCCCCACCCCCAAGACGACCACCGGATACAGGAGCGCGCCGAACGCGGTGCCCGCCCTGACCTCGGGCCAGATCCGACGAGGAAAGCCGATCACCTCCCTCCACCGGGGATGGAACATCCGGAGCCACAGCACCAGGAGTCCCACATTGACGACGGCGATGACCGCCGACGCCGACAGGTTCGCCAGACCTCGGGACCTGATCACCTGAAAGATCGGCAGCGCGGCGAACCCGCTCACGAGCAGGATGAGCAGGTACACCAGGATGGCCTCCCACCATCGCCAGGTGGCGAGAGGGCGCTCGCGGGGCGGCATCTCCGGGATCGGTGCGCCCTGCGGCGGCTGGTCCGGGCGCGGCGGTATCCGGTCGCTCATGGAGTCCCCATCTTCTCGGGTTCCTCGACGAGGGACACATAGACCAACCCCCCGAGTCCCAATCCGAAGGCCAGCCCGAGGGCCGCCGGCCCGGTGTCGTTGGCCACGTAGGCCACGATCCCGCCCAGGAGGGCGACGAGCAGCGCGTCGCGCCAGGCCGGGTGGCGGCGCAACGCCTGCCTCAAGGGTGCGGGGGGGCGAAGCACCACGAGGAGGGTCGCCGGGAGCCCGACCACCGGTACGAGCGCGAACGGGTTCTGCTCGATGAGGTGCCATCCCGTGGAGAGCCGGTGGCTGAACGTCCGCCACACATCCCCGAGGTGCCAGCCCGTCGTCTCCTCGAACCGGGTGACGTGCGTCGGCGTCGCGGTCAGGAACCGGTGAGCGAGCAGGATCACCGCGGTCCCCACGACCACGACGGCGGCGGTGACGCCGGCCTCCCGCCAGCCCAACCGGCCGCGTGTCCGCAAGGAGAGCCACAGGCCGGCGGCGGCGAAGAGCGAGACGGCGGCGCCGATGTTGGCGCCGGCGAACGGGAGTCCGGCGAACAGGGCCACGGCGACGACGAGAGCGAACGGGTTCTGTTCGATGAGGTGCCATCCCGTGGAGAGCCGGTGGGTGAACGTCCGCCACACATTCCCGAGGTCCCAGCCCGTCGCCTCCTCGAACCGCGTGATGTGCGTCGGCGTCGACGTCAGGAACCGGTGGGCGAAGAGGATCACTCCAGTCCCCACCACCACCAGGGCGGCGGTGACGCCGACCTCCCGCCAGCCCAACCGGCCCCTCGACCGCAAGCAGAACCACAGGCCGGCGGCGGCGAAGAGCGAGACGGCGGCGCCGATGTTGGCACCGGCGAACGGGAGCCCGGCGAACAGGGCCACAGCGACGACGAGTGCGAACCCCCATACCGGGGACAGCCGGAAGGCCACGTACAGCGAGGCGCCGATCAGCAGCCCGACGAAAACGTTCGGAAGGCCGAAGAACCGGCCCCCGTCGAGCTGCGAGCCGCCCAGGAACGGCGTGAGGGCGGCCGTCCATCCCATCGCC
>DASXSA010000227.1:0-2496 GCA_036506235.1 Candidatus Limnocylindrales bacterium
AGCGTTTGCGAGACGCCCGGCCGAGCCGGCAACGGGTCCGCCCGGCGGCGAGCGGCCGGAGGCGACGACCTCACCCGTGGCGATGCCGACGCGCGGCCGAAGCTCAGACCGTTCCGCCAGTTGCTCGCGAAGATCGACCGCGGCCCGAACGGCGCGGAGCGCGTCGTCTTCGTGCAGCGCGGGAAGGCCGAAGACGGCGGCAACCGCGTCGCCGGCCTGCGCAGCCACCGCGCCCTGGTGGCGGCCGACCACGGCCAGCACCTGCTCGAGAGGTCCTTCGAGCCGCCGGGCAAACGCCTCCGGATCCGGCATCTCATCGCCCGCGGAGCCAAGCTCCACGTGCACGATCGTGACGGTCTTGCGCACCGAGGACTGCGATGCGACGTGTTGCCGCGAGAGCGAGGGAAGCACGAGCGATGCGTCCTGCCGCAGGATCGCAGTCTCCAGGGCGCGCAACTCCGGGCCAGGCTCGATCCCGAGTTCCTCGACGAACAGGCGCCGACCTTCCCGGTAGACCTCGAGCGCGTCCGACTGCCGCCCGGCGCGGTACAACGCCAGCATGAGTTGGCCGCGGAAACGCTCCCAGAGTGGGTATTCGGCAATGAGACCCTCGAGCTCGCCGACGAGGTCGATGTTGCCGCCCAGGGCGAGATCGGCGTCGATCCGCGCGTCGAGCGCCGCGACCCTCAGGCCCTCGAGACGCGCGATCTCCGCTTGGGCAAACGGCTCGAACGTGAAGTCGGCGAGTGCCGCTCCGCGCCAGAGGTCGAGGCCCTCGTGGAGGACGGCGGCTGCGGTGGCGGCATCACTGACCGCGATCGCCGCCCTGCCCTCGTCGAGCAGCCGCTCGAAGCGGTGCGCATCGAGCTGGTCCGGCTCAAGCTCGAGCACGTAACCCGCTGCGAGTGTGCGGATCAGGTCGTTGCCGAGAGCCTTGCGGATCTGCGAGACGTAGACGCGCACCGTCTGAAGCGCGGTGGAGGGCGGTCGCTCGCCCCAAAGCTCCTCGATGAGGCGATCGCTCGAAACCGCGCGGTTCAGGTGCAGGAGCAGGATCGCGAGCACGGCGCGCTTTCTCCGCGCGCCAAGCGGAACCACCCGACTCCCGTCGAGTACTTCGAGCGCGCCGAGGATCCGGAACTCCAATTCCAACCCCCCTCTGACCGTACCACCGCCCGACCCCGGCGACAGCATCCGCGCCTTTATCGGGCCTTTATGCCGCGGTTGGATCCTGATCGTCGACATGCCACAGGGAGGTGTTCGATGAGACACACGACGTTCACCTTGCTCGCCACAGGCCTTCTCGCGCTTGGGGTGGCGAGTGCGACATCAGGATCCGTACGGACGCCGCAGGCGGAGGCGGCTCCGCTCGATAATGCGGCGGCTGCGCTGCCGCCGGGGAACACGGTTGCACAGTGGAACAAGATCGCGGAGGACACGGTCGTGGGCTCCGGCGCGTTCCAGGGGGAGGGCTTCATCTACATGGCCTATGCGTCGACGGCCGTCTACAACGCCGTGGTTGCGATCGCGGGCGGGTACGAGCCCCTGGACTCGACGATCACCGCGCCTGCGGGAGCCTCGGTCGATTGCGCAGTGGTCGAGGCTGCTTACCGCACGCTCCGCGACTACTTCGCGTCGTTCCCGGCTCTGGTGGCGAACCTGGACGCCGACCACGCCGAGGCGCTCTCGAACCTGGATGGGTGCGCTGCCGACGGTGGCGCCGGCGCTGGTGTCGGCCTGGCGGCTGCCAACGAGGTGATCTACAACCGGACCACCGGTCCCAATCCCGATGGGCGCATGACGCCGATCGGGGTGAGCACGCCCTTCCCGACGCTGCCGCGGGGCCCGGGCGTCTGGCGGTTGACGCCCCCGTTCGCCCTGCCGCAAACGCCGTGGGTGGGGAACGTGCGCCGATTCGTCCTCCGGAGCGTGGACCAGTTCCTGCCCGACCCGCCGCCCTCGCTTCAGAGCGGCGAGTGGGCCGAGGCGTTCAACCAGATCAAGGCCTACGGCGCCGCGACCAGCATCGTACGCAGTGACGAGCAGACGGCGATCGCGAGGTTCTGGTCGGCGAACGTGATCCGTCAGTTCAACCGGGTCGGGCGCGACATCGCCGCCGCGCGCGGCCTCGGCCTGCTCGAGACGGCACGGCTGGCCGCGATGGTCAACCTCGTCGGCGCCGATGCGCTGGGGTCGGCCCTGTACGCCAAATACCGCTACTTGTTCTGGCGGCCGGTCACCGCGATCGACCCCGCCGCCGTGACCGCGGACGGCTTCGGCCCCGTCCCTGGTTACGACGACGGGAACCCGGCGACGGTCGAGCAAACTGGCTGGCGACCGCTCCTGATCACGCCCAACCACCCGGAATACCCCGCGGCGCACGGCGTGATCACGTCGGCGATGACCGAGGTGTTCAGCGCCTTCCTCGGCACGAACCAGATCGACCTCGACATCCACGGGTTCGACCCCGCCGGGCCGGCCGGGAACCTGAACGCG
>DASXSA010000228.1:0-5884 GCA_036506235.1 Candidatus Limnocylindrales bacterium
AGGTAGGGTGCCGCCAGCCCCCTCGCCCGGGCGGCAAGGTCGCGCTCACTCGGCTCACGCTCCATGGGCTGGCCTTCGGCGGCCGGCGGCACTTCATGGTCCGGGGGCTGCGGATCGTGCGCCGGCACGTCCTCGTTTGTCAGTTGATCGGTGTCCGGCGCTTCCGTTCGGTCCGGTCCGCTCATCGCGCCAGCTGGTCCTGGAGTGGAGCCGCCACCTCCCGGGCCACCGTGCGGACCGCCTCCGGACCATCCGCGGTGGGCAACGCGAGGATCACGTGCGTCGCGCCGGCTCGGGTCATCTCCAGGCTCGTCCGAATGGCCTCGCGCCTGGCGTTCGCATCGCCCTGGGCGCTGACCTGGGCCGCGAACTCGAACCCGGCAGTGTCTCGTCCGGCTTCCTCGAAGGCGCGCAGCAAAGCTTCGTGCCGATCCAGGAAGTAGGCGACGTCGCCGGCACGGTTGCCCGGGGCGATCCAGCCGTCGGCTGCGCGCGCGGCGAGCGCGATTCCCCGGCGCTTTTGCCCACCGAGCCAGATGGGCGGCCCACCCGGCCGTCGGGGTCCCGGGAGGTTGGTGGCGCCGTGAAGCGGATAGAACGGGTCGTCGAGGCTGACCCCCTCGGGTCGCTGTGCGTCAGCCGAGAAGAGCGCCCGAAGGACGGTCACGGCGGACGTCAGGCGATCGATGCGCTCGCCGATCGGCGCCAGTGTCAGGCCGAACGCCTCGTGCTCGCCCTCGTGCCAGCCGGCGCCGAGGCCGAGGATGAACCGGCCGCCGGTTTGCTGGTCGATGACGGCCGCCGCCTTGGCCAGGATCGCCGGATGACGGAACGTGTTCGAGAGGACGCCATGACCGAGGCGCTTGCCCGGGACGCGGTGAGCGAGTGCCGCTGCAAGACTGATGGCCTCGAGGCTGGCTCCGCCCCGCTCCTGCCCGGGGTCGGTCAGGTGGTCGTTGAGCCAGCCGGCGTCGAACACGTCGAACTCTCCGGCGGCAGCCCAGAGTGCGTCGAGGGTCGCCCAATCGACGGCCTGCGGCGAGGTCTTGAACCCGATCGAGACGGCGGTCACTGCCGCAGGCTCAGGCCGGGACCGCCTGTCGCGCCCCTCGCTCGGCGAGCCGGTCGCCCGTCGTCACCGCACCGAGCGACGCCGAGCTGACGAGTGCGGCGTACTTGGCCATCACGCCACCGGTGTACCTGGGTGCCGGCGGGCTCCATCGGTCGCGGCGGTGTTCGATCTCCTCCGCCGGCACATCGAGGTCGAGAGCCTTGCGGTCGACGTCGAACACGATCTCGTCGCCCTCTTCGACGAAGGCGATCGGCCCTCCGAGGGCGGCCTCCGGGGCGACGTGGCCGACCATCAGGCCATGTGTGCCGCCGGAAAATCGGCCGTCGGTCAACAGCGCCACCGAATCACCGAGGCCCTCTCCGACGAGCGCGCCCGTGACGCTCAGCATCTCCTGCATGCCGGGGCCGCCGACGGGCCCTTCATAGCGGATCACCACCACATCGCCCGGCTTGATCCGCTGCGCCCTGACCGCGTCGTAGCAGGCGGCCTCCGAGTCGAACACGCGGGCTGGCCCGCGGTGGAACCGCCGTTCGTGGCCTGCGAGCTTGATGACGCAGCCGTCCGGCGCGAGCGACCCGCGCAGGATCGTGAGTCCGCCCACGGGCTTGATCGGGCGTTCGATGGGCACGACGACCTCCTGGCCAATCGTTTCGTGCGTCGCCGCGGCGATCTCGGCGATCGAGCGGCCGTCGACCGTCCGCGCGTCGCCCTGGAGGAGGTCCCGCTTCAGCAGCTCCCGCATCACCAGGCCGACGCCGCCGGCCTCATACATGTCCGTTGCCGTGAAGCGACCGCCGGGCTGCATGTCGGCAACGATCGGCGTGCGGTCGGCGATCTCGCCGAACTCGTCGATATCCAGCGAGATCCCGAACTCGTGGGCGATGGCCAGGAGGTGGAGGACGGCATTGGTCGAACCCCCGGTCGCGGCGACCGAGGCGATGGCGTTGTCGATGGCCGGCCTGGTCACGATGGCAGACGGCCGGACGTCGTGTCGGACGAGGGTCATCACCAGCTCGCCGCAGGTTCGAGCGGCCGCGTCCTTCAAGGGGTCCTCAGCCGGGATCCCGTTCAGGCCGCCGGGCGAGATGCCCAGGAACTCCAACACCGTGCTCATCGTGTTGGCGGTGAACTGGCCGCCGCAGGCCCCGGGGCCCGGGCAGGCGGCGTTCTCGACCTCGTAGAGCTCCTCGAGCGAAATCTTGCCCGCCCGGTAGGCGCCGATCGCCTCGAAAACGGTGACGACGGTCGCGTTCCGGCGGCCCTTGTAAACGCCCGGGTAGATCGTGCCGTTGTAGAGGGCCACGGCCGGCAGGTCCAGCCGGCCGAGTGCCATGACTGCACCGGGCAGCGTCTTGTCGCAGCCCACGAGGCAGACCAGCCCGTCGAAGAGATGGCCGCGGGCGACCAGCTCAATCGAGTCGGCGACGACCTCGCGGCTGACGAGGGAGGTCTTCATGCCCTCGGTGCCCATCGTGACCCCGTCCGATACGGAGATCGTGTTGAACTCCATGGGCGTACCGCCGGCGGCCCGGATGCCCTCCTTTACGAACTCGGCCAGGCGCCGCTGGTTGTAGTTGCAGGGCATGGTCTCGATCCACGTCGTCGCGACGCCAACGATCGGCTTGGCGAGGTCCTCATCCGTGAAGCCGATCGCCTTGAGCATGGCGCGCGCGCCGGCCCGATCGGGCCCGTCCGTCAGCGCTGCGCTGTGCCGCTTGGCCGGATCCGTCGGCCGCCCGTAGGGCAAGTCAGTCATCTGTCGGCAACCTCAGGCTAGGCCAGGATCTACCGGGTGCACGGGCCGGTCGAGACCTGGCTCTGCCGGCCGAGCACCGGCGTGATGTCGGCCGCCACCGCTGTCGGGGACAGAGCGTATCCGACATTTTCGTCCGATCTCGCCTCAGCGAACACGACGCCGCCAACGGTCCCGTCCCTGAGGATCAGGGGTCCGCCGCTGTCCCCCGGTTCGATCTGAGCCTGGAGCTCCAGGATGTCCCGCGTCACGCGCCGGTCCCCGTAGATGTCGCGACCCGTCGCCTGGTACTCGCCGGTCACGGCAGCCGGTATGACCGTGAGGTCGCGACCGTTCGGATGGCCGAGGGCAGCTCCGACCGTCGACCGCTTCGGATCCTGCGCGGCGAAGCGAAGCGGTGCGGCGTCAATGTCCGGCGACCAGAGGACGGCGACGTCGAGCGAGGGGTCAAAGAGGACGACCCTGCTGTCCACGGCCTGGTTGCCCAGGGTTACCCGAACGGTGCTGCCTCCCGCGACGACATGCGCATTGGTGACGACGTATCCGTTGCGGACCACGAACCCGGTTCCGGTCAGAATCGCGTTGCAGGCGATGGTCGAAACGCGGGCTGTGCTGGCCTCGGCCGGCTCGGCGATGGCGCGAGCCTGGGGATTGGCCGGGACGTCGACCGGAGGTGCGGGGAAGGGCTCGAGGCCGACGAACACTTCGGGGAGCCCGCTTGCGTCCATCAACTGGCCGATGTCGCCCGCGATCTCGGTCAGCGGTGGGAGGTACGTGCTCAGGTTCCGCATGACCGTCGAGGTCTGAGCGATCGCGGCGAGCCGCGGGATTGACCCGGCGGCCATGAGGCTCCCGGCCAGCCAGATCACCAGGATGCCCTGGGCGACTCCCATCGCGGCCCCGGCCAGCCGGTCCGCCGATCCGAGCACACCCTGGCCGAGACGGAGGCTGATCGCTCGTCCCGCGCTCGCGCCGAGGCCCTCGCCGAGGCCGACGGCCAGCAACAGCAGCGTCAGGACGAGGACGGCCCGTGGCGCTGGATCGACCGACTCGGCGACTCCACGTATGGCCGGCAGGAGGAGGATGACGAGGCCGCCGCCCACGACCGCCCCGAGGAGTCCGCCGAGTTGCGGGAACAGGCCCGACCGCAGGCCGGACACGAAGGCGAAGACGATCAGGACCACGGCCCCGACGTCGAGCAGGTTCACCCGGTCAGTATCGGGCAGGGGTCGCCCCGCCGCCGGGGTGAGGCCGGACCCTCAGCCGATGATCACCTTGACCGCTGGGGCCTCGCCGGCGGTGGTTCGCACCGTGTACGTGCCGCTGGGCAGGGCTCCGAGGTCGACGATCGTCGCTTTGAACACGGCGATGTCGATGCAGGCGATATTGCCGGCATCCGGAGGTGTGCCTTCCCGAACGGTGATGAAGATCGTTCGGCCATCGCGCCTGACCACCACCGAGTCCAGGGCAGTGCACGGCTCGATGCCGCTCCACCACGAGGCGCGGACGGCGCCGTGACGCCCGGGCGGGAGATCCAGCCTGACCACTGATACCGGATGGAGATTGAGGTTGCCGGGATGCGGGACGATGAGCTGAGGCTCGCCGGGGAAGATCGGTTGCCCTCCGCTCGGGATGGGGCTCAGCGACGGGCCCTGGATGGGCGTGTCGCCCCCAACGGACCCGCTGGAACCTGCACTGCCGGAGGAATCCGCAGACGGCCCGGCCGGGGAGGGGCTGGCGCTCCGAGGCCCGCCCGTTGCGCCGACGCAGGCAGTCAGCGTCGTTGCGAGGAGGAGGCCCATGAGTGCCAGTTGCCGGATCATTTGGCGGCCAGACGGCGCTTCCGGGGTTCCGGTTCCGGATCTTGTGCTTGCGGCCCGATCGGATACCCGGTCAGCGGGTCGATCGGCTACGTGCCGGCCCTGGTGAGGGTGTCGACCCGGCCGGGATGCGTCGCTTCCCAGGCGTCGATCTCGGTGGTCTTGCCCAGCAGGTAGCCGAGCTCGTCGGTTCCGGCCAGGAGCATGACCTTGGCGAAGGGGTCGACCTCGAATGGGAGGTCCTCGTCACCGGGTAGGTGGACGACCTGGGACGCCAGGTCGATGGTGAACTCGGCCTCCGGGTCGTCGGCTACGAGTTCGAACAGCTGGCGCTGCCGGCCGCGCTCGACCTGGATCGGCAGGAGGCCGTTCTTCAGGGCGTTGTTCCGGAAGATGTCGGCGAAACCCGTCGAAAGGATCGCCCTGATCCCCCACGAGAAGAGGGCCCACGCCGCGTGCTCGCGCGACGAACCCGAGCCGAAGTTGTCGCCTGCCAGGAGGATCCGTCGGCCGGCTATCCCGGGCCGATCCAGCACGAACGGCGGGTCCTTCAGCCGCCCGTTGTCCGTGAATCGCCAGTCGTGGAAGAGCGCCTCGGCCAGGCCCTCCTTGTCGGTCACCTTCAGGTAGCGCGCCGGCACGATCTGGTCGGTGTCGACGTTGTCTGCCGGAAGCGGAATGGCCCGGCTGGTGAAGGTCTCGAACGCCTCGGCCACGTCAGCTCGACAGGGCGGCCGGTGCAGAGTCGAAGTCCGGCAGGGTGCGCGGGTCGGTGATCACGCCGGTCAGTGCACTCGCGGCCGCGGTGAGAGGCGAGGCGAGGAAGGATCGTCCGCCCTTGCCCTGGCGGCCCTCGAAGTTCCGGTTCGACGTCGAGATCGCGTACTGGCCGGGACTCAGCTGGTCGCCGTTCATCGCGATGCACATCGAGCAGCCCGCCTCCCGCCACTCGGCGCCTGCCGCTCGGAAGACCTCCCCGAGTCCCTCGCGTTCGGCCTGTCTCTTCACCTCTTCCGAGCCGGGGACGACCATCACGCGGAGCCCGTCGGCGACACGGCGGTTCCTCAGGACGGATGCCGCGAGTCGCAGGTCACTGATCCGGCCGTTCGTGCAGCTCCCGATGAACACGACGTCGACCTTCTGGCCGAGGATCGGCTGGCCCGGACGCAGGTTCATGTACTCCAGGGCGTGCTCGAGGGCTCGCCTCGCCGCCGAGTCGCCGGAGATGTCGGGATTCGG
>DASXSA010000229.1:0-13773 GCA_036506235.1 Candidatus Limnocylindrales bacterium
GATCCGGCCGAGCGCCTTGAGGGCACCGGCGACGGCCTCGTCCAGCTGGGCGCGATCGCTCACGTCGGCAACCAGCGGCACCGCTCGCCTGCCGAGCGCGGTCACGTCGGCCGCCGCTTCTGCGACCGCTTTCAGGCGCGAACCGACGCACGCCACATCGGCTCCCGCAGAGGCGAGGGTGCGCGCGACCTCGCGGCCAATGCCCCGGCCAGCACCCGTCACCAGGGCGACACGCCCTCTCAGGTCGAATGGCGAATCCATGGCTATGGGATACCACGTCGACGCGGCCTAGACTCGCCGGATGAGCGAGGCCGGGCATGCCGAATCCAGCGAAGTGCGGGTCCGACGAGCACCGACCGCCGAACTCACCACGAGCGACCTCAGGGCCATTCGTGAGCTCCTGTGGGCCGCCTTCGCGGCCGAGGGTGACGGAATGACCGAGGACGACTGGGAGCATGGCCTGGGCGGGATGCACTTTCCTCTCGACCTTCAGGGCGCGATCACCAGCCACGCCTCCGTGGTCGAGCGCGACATCCACATCGGCGATTGAGCATTCCGGACCGGATACGTTGAGGCCGTCGCGACGGCGCCGATTCGACAGGGCAAGGGGCTGGGCTCGCGGGTCGTCGCCGACGTGACCTCGTACATCAGGGAGACGTTCGAGCTCGGCGCGCTCGGCACAGGCCGCCACCGGTTTTACGAGCGTCTCGGGTGGCTGACCGCACGCGGACGGTCGTACGTACGAACGCCCGAAGGCCTTCGGCCGACACCCGACGAGGACGGCTACATCCTCCTCCTGCCTACATCCGCGGCACCTGACCTCGATCTGACCGCTCCGATCAGCTGCGACTGGCGGCCGGGCGACGTCTGGTAGCGGTTGACAACGGCCTCGACCCGGGTGTCTAATGGCCGCTGTCAGTCCATAACAGAAAGGTTATAGATGACGGCGCAAGGGCTCGATGAGGTCTTCGGTGCGTTGGCTGACCCGACGCGACGCGGCATCCTCGCTCGCCTGGCATCGGGCGATGCGAACGTCGGAGAGCTGACGGCGCCATTCCGCATGTCGCAGCCGGCCATCTCGCGCCACCTGAAAGTGCTCGAGCGGGCGGGACTGATCTCTCGACGGCGTCGCGCGACCGCCCGACTCAGCCACCTCGAGGCGGAACCGCTCCGCGAGGCGGCGGCCTGGCTGGTTGGCTACCGGGAGTACTGGGAAGAGAGCTACGAACGGCTCGATGCCCTGCTCTCGACGCTCGACCGGCGAGAGGCGAGCGCGTCGACATCGCGATCACGACCTGGAACAAGCGCCAAGCCGAAGAGGAAAGGAGTCCCCGATGGGCAAGACCAGAGTCACCGCTGAGCCCGGCGTCCCCTTCATCGAGACGGAACGCGAGTTCGATGCACCGCGGGACGTGCTGTTCCGTGCGTTCACGGACCCCGAGCTGCTCGTGCAATGGATGGGTCCCCGCAAGTACGTCATGGAGATCGACCGCTACGAGCTCAGGGACGGCGGCACGTGGCGCTACGTCCATCGCGACGCCGATGGAAATGAGTTCGGCTTTCACGGCGTGTTCCACGGCACGCCCTCGCCGGACGGGATGGTGCAGACGTTCGAGTTCGAGCCGGTGCCGGGTCACGTCGCCCTGGACGAGCTGCGCTTCGAGGAGCGGGGCGGCCGGACGATCGTCCGCACCCACTCGGTCTACCAGTCGGTCGCAGACCGCGACGCGATGGTGGAGAGCGGGATGGAAGGCGGCATGGACGAGGGCTACGAGCGCCTGGAAGAGCTCGTCGATCGCCTGGCCCCCGTTCGCGCGTAAGCGCGTCAGAAACAGCTCGGAAGGAGCGAAATGGACTACAAGCTCGAGGTCGTGGTCATCCCCGTCAGCGATGTCGACAAGGCCAAGCAGTTCTACAGCGAAAAGGTCGGCTTCAACGTCGACGTCGACAACACCATGGGCAACGACTTCCGCAATGTGCAGCTGACTCCGCACGGCTCCGCCTGCTCGGTCACCATCGGGACCGGGTTGACGCCCGGGCTGCAGCTCGTCGTGGCCGACGCGGAGGCCGCCCGCAACGAGCTGGTTGGCCGGGGCGTCGACGCGAGCAAGATCCAGCACGTCGAAGACGGGGCGTGGAAGGACGGCCCGGGCGGACCGTGGAACACGTTCTTCTTCTTCAAGGATCCCGACGGCAACAACTGGGCGGTCCAGGAGAAGCCCGGCATGTAACTCGCGAGGTACGGTCGGCCGAGCCCGGCGTGCACCGCGTCACGCGCCGATCGCAGACTCGTCTGAGTGCCAACGCCGGCAGGGAGCCGTGCGAGTGGATGAGGAAGTGCGCGTGATCTCATCTCGACCCGCGATCGAACGGTGTCTCGTCCTGGTCCTCCTCGCCGCCTCGGCGCTGGCCGCGTGCGCGACGCTGCCTCCGCCGAGCGTCGGAGCACCGGCGTCATCGCTCTCCCCGAGCCCGTCGCCGACGGCGTCACCCTCGCCATCTCCCGCCGCTCCATCACCGCGACCCACCCCATCGAAGTCGCCGGCCCCGACCGCGTTCGGGGTCTGTGCCGCGCGCACCCTGTCGTCGCTGACCGAGGCGCAGCGGATCGGCCAGCTCTTCATCATCGGCCTCATCCACAACCGCCTGGACAGCACCGAGCGAGCTGCGATCGCCCACTACCACTTCGGGTCCATGACGTTCACCGAGAGAACGTGGGCGGGAGTCGCAGCGGTCCGGTCCGTTTCCGATGGCGTCCAGGAGCTCGGGACGCATCAGTCGACCGGCGGCGTGCGGTTCTTCATCGCCGCCAATCAGGAGGGCGGCCGGATCCAGGGGCTCGCCGGACCAGGGTTCGACGTCATCCCGTCCGCGGTGGCTCAGGGGACGATGAGCCCAGCCGAGCTCGAGGCGAAGGCCGAGCGCTGGGCTCGCCAGCTGCGGATCGGCGGCGTCAACCTCGACTTCGCCCCGGTCGGAGACGTCGTACCGGTTGGCACCGAAGACCAGAATGCTCCGATCGGACAGCTGCAGCGGGAGTTCGGCTCCGAGCCCGCCGTTGTGTCGGCGCACGTCGCGGCCTTCGTCGCGGGCATGGAGAAGGTCGACATCGCCACGACCGTCAAGCACTTCCCGGGTCTCGGCCGGGTCGAGGGCAACACCGACTTCACCGCCGAGGTCACCGACTCTCTAACCACGCGCAGCGACCCGTTCATCGAGCCTTTCCGGGCCGCGGTCGAAGCACACGTGCCGTTCGTCATGGTCTCGTTGGCGACCTACGAGCGAATCGACCCGGATCATTTGGCGGTCTTCTCGCCGACCGTGATCGACGGGATGCTGCGCCATGACCTCGGCTTCCGCGGAGTGGTGATCTCGGATTCGCTGACCGCCAAGGCGGTGAGTTCCATTCCGGCCGGCACTCGCGCGATCGATTTCCTCGACGCCGGCGGGGACATGATCATCTCGAACTACAGCGCGCCGGCCATCGAAATGGCGCAGGCACTCGCCTCGGAGGTGGCGGCCAGACCGGCATTCCGCGAGCGGGTCAGCGACGCCGCGCTGCACGTCCTCCGGGCCAAGGAGGCGGCCGGCCTGCTGTCCTGCGGCTGATCAGCCGATTACCTGACAGACCATGGCGATCCGCGGTGCATCATGTCGGCATGGCCGAACCGCATCCGCTCGTCCGGCAGCTCCGGTTCACCCGTTCCGAATTCGTGCGCGGCGTCAAGGGCGTCAACGAGGAGGACGCACGAGCGCGGATTGAGCCGATGAACTGCATCAGCTGGAACGTCGGCCACCTGGCCTGGCAGGAGCAGCGCTATTTCCTGACCCTGGCCCAGGGCACGACGCCGTTCCCTGACATCGAGACACGGTTCGCCTCGGGCGGACCGGCGAGCACACCGTCGATGGCGGAGGTGCTCGGCGCGTGGCGGACGATCACGACCGAAGCTGACCCGTGGCTGGACAGCGTCACGACGGAAACGCTGCTGGCGCACCCGATCCGCCAGGGAAAGCCGATCTCCCGGTCGCTCGGCAACCTGCTGCAACGGGTGATCTACCACTACTGGTATCACACGGGCGAGAACCTGGCGATCCGCCAGCAACTCGGTCATCGCCGCCTGCCACAGTTCGTCGGGAACATCGACGAGGAGGCTCCGTACCAGCCGGAACGCTAGTCGTGTGACGACGGGCTGACCCCGAAATCGTGCTGACCCGCGGCGGCCGAACGCGGCCGGTTAGGCGGGGGTCGGCTCCGCCCAGGGCAGCAGTGGAGGCGGCGAAAACGTCGAGCTGATCGACACGCGCCGCCCTCCATCGGCAACCGAACGCGCAGCCGCCTCGAGGATTTCGACGACGTGCGCGGCCTGTTCCGCGCTCGCCCGGTGGGGACGGCCTTCGGCCATGGCCTGCGCCATTTCGGCCACGCCGCGCGCCCACGCAATACGCGCCGGACCGGGCCGGACGAGTTCGACCGGCGCGTAGTCGCCACCGAAGGGTCCGAGCTCGACTTCCGCGTCGAAGTTCTGGAAGCTCCCCAGGAACAGGGACGCGTCGTCCCCGTGGAATTCGATGGAGCCCTGGCCCTTGACCGGCGCTCCGACGTAGAAGCTCGTGGTGAGCCGCAGCACGGCTCCGCCCTGCAACTCGACCGTGCTCACGACCAGGTCCGGGCTGCCGATTCGAAAGCGGTCGCCTGAAAGCGATTGCCGGTCGGGCATCAGCTCCCAGCCGGAAGCGCCAACCGAGGTGGCGGGCCCGATCATCGTGGTCACGAGCGTGAGCGGGTAGACGCCGACATCGAACAGAGCGCCCACCTCGTGGAACGCCTGCGGGGCGGGGTGCCAGGTCTCCAGGCGCCCCCAGCTGACGTCGGCGTAGATGGCCCGGACCTGACCCAGCCGGCCCGACCGAATGACCCCGGCGGCAGTCTGCTGGGCCTCGCCGAGGAAGGTGGCCGGCGAGCAGCCGAGGCGGACTCCTCGGCTCCTGGCGAGTTCGACGAGCTCACGAGCCTGCTCTGCCCGCAGGGCAAGGGGCTTCTCGCTGTAGACGTGCTTGCCCGCCTCGAGGGCCTGTTTCGTGATCGCGTAATGGGCCTGGTGGACCGTCAGATTCACCACGATGTCGACGGAGGGATCGGCCAGCAACTCGTCGAATGAACGGTGGATCCGGCAGTTATGGGCCTCGCCGAACGCGGCCGCCCGCGAGGCGTCGAGGTCCGTCGCGGCAACGAGCTGGATCTCGGGGTGGGTCACGATGTCGTCGGCGTACCCGCCGGCAATGTTGCCTGTGCCGACGATTCCGATCCCTAGCTGCTCCATGGCCGCAGAGCCTAGGGCATCGCGCGGTTCCGCTGCCGGTGCGTCGCGTATCGTGTGGGCATGCGCCAGGATCAGATCGCTCTCCAGCTGTACACGGTTCGACGGCCCGCGGCGGAGGATCTTCCGGCAACCCTGCGTGCGGTGGCCGACACGGGGTATCGCAACGTCGAGCTCGCCGGCCTGCCGGACCTTCCCACGGATCGAATCGCGGCCCTCCTCGGCGAGCACGGCCTGCAGCCCATCGCGTCCCATGTCCCGCTCGACGACCTGCGCGCCGATGTCAGCGCGGTCGCGGAGCGAATGGCGACGCTGGGCTGCCCGCGTGTGATCGTGCCCTGGCTTCCCGAACGCGACCGAACCTCGCTCGAGGGAGCGCGCCGGCTGGCAGAGGAGCTCGCCGGCTACCGTGGCGCGCTCTCGGCCCAGGGGCTCAGGCTCGGCTACCACAACCACGCCTTCGAATTCGATCGCCTCGACGGTTCGACGCTGTGGGACGTCCTCCTGGCCGGGCTGCCGCGCGAATTCGAGTTCGAGATCGACGTCTACTGGGCCGCCTTCGCCGGCCGGGATCCGATCGCCGAGATCGAGGCGACGCGCGGGCGCGTCAAGCTCCTCCACATGAAGGACATGGCCCGGGATCCGGAGCCCCATGACGCGCCGGCGGGGCAGGGGAGCCTGCCCTTCCCCGAGATCATCGCGGCCGGGGACGCCGCCGGGGTCGAGTGGTACATCGTCGAGCAGGACGAGCCGGCCGATCCGCTGGTCGACGTCGCCACCAGCCTGCGCCACCTCGGCAGCTTGGCCCGCTGAATATCGAAGCGAGCCATTCCCTAAGAAGATCCGTCCGGTCCAGATCGAATTTCGCGGCAAGCGCCGGCGCCGGCGCGCTCAGGCGCGCGAATCCGTTCGAGCCACCAGCCTGGCAGGCCGGGCTCGTCGAGCGCATGGCGGCGACCGTCTGAGAGCTTTCGTCTGAGGGGCTGGCTGGGATTTCGGTCAGCCGGCCTCCGGAGACGCCTCCTCGAACGGATCGAGCACGAAGACGGGGATCTGCCGGCTGGTCCGCTTCTGGTACGCGGCGTAGTCGGGCCATGCCTCAACGGCGCGCACCCACCAATGGGCTTTCTCGTCGCCGCTCAGCTCGCGGGCGAGGTAGTCGCGCTTCGTCGCCCCGTCCTGCAGCTCGACATGCGGGTTCTTCCTGAGGTTGTGGTACCAGGCGGGGTTCCTTGGCGCGCCGCCGAGTGAGGCCACGACCGCGTACACGCCGTCATGTTCGACGCGCATCAGGGCCGTTTTGCGCAGCTTGCCGGACTTCGCACCAACCGAGGTCAGCACGATGATCGGCCGACCGCGAAGCGTGTTCGACTCGGTGCCGTTCGAGGCCTCGTAGCGCTCCGCAGCTGTACGGGCCCAGCCCGAGGTGCTGGGTCCGTACTCTCCGTCGAGGGGCACGTGGCTGAATTAGCTCATCGGGCGCCGCCGGGCGCCCGATGAGCATGCCGGAGTGGATTCAGGCTCGAGTGCTCTTGAACAGCCCGAAGAACGCTCCCTGCGGATCGCGAATGATCGCGAACCTGCCGCCGGGGTAGTCCTGCGGCGCCATCATCTCCTGCCCGCCGGCGTCCGTGGCCTTCCGGTAGGTCTGATCGACGTCGTCGACCTGGAAGTAGACCATCCAGTAGCTCGGCATCTCGGCGGGTGCCATCGTGTTCATTTCCTGGGCGCCGGCGATGCTCTGCCCGTCGACCTGGAACTCGGTGTACGGCTGACCACCGGTGTCCTGGGTCTTCGCGCTCCAGCCGAACACGTCCCGGTAGAACGGGAGTGCCTTGTCCAGGCCGCGGGCGCTGAGCTCGGCCCAGCCGAACGTGTTCGGGCCTTCCGTCTGGAAGCCGCCCATCCGCGTGGGCTGCCAGGCGGAGATGAAGGCGCCCGACGGATCCTGGAAGACGGCCATCCTGCCCTGGTCTCCGACGTCGAACGGCGGTGCGACGACCTTGCCGCCGGCAGCCTCGACCTTCCGTCCGAGGGCCTCGACATCGTCCGTGCCGATGTAGAACTGCCACGCCGACGGCTGGTCGGGTGATTGTGTCGGACCGATCCCGGCCACGTCCTGGCCGCCCACCTTTGCCAACCCGTACCCGCCGTACTGAGGATCCGGATTCACCTCGACGCGCCACCCGAAGACCTTCGAGTAGAAGTCCCGCGAACCTGCCGCGTCGGTGCTTCCGAGGTCGACCCACGCCGGCTTGTTGGCGATCGCGACCGCTGCGTCTGCCATGTCTGCTCCTCCATTCATGGCCACCTGGTGGAAACCGACATTCTCCCACCGATGGCCGCGGACGGCTGTCGGCGGCACCTGTCGCCTTCAGCCAGCCCGGCGGGTCGGCTTCGGCTTCAGGCTTGGGGCGTAGGCATAGCTCGCAGCGAAATAGGGGAGCAGCTGTTCGGTGTCCTCGAGAAGCCGGCCGGGGACCGTCACGTACTCCTTCATGACGGTGCCGTGCGCCTCGTGGAGGGACGTCTTGAACCGCTCCAGGAAGGCCTCCCGTTCCGTGGCTGGCAGCCGCAGGGCCAGGGTTCCATCGGGCGTCAGGAAGCTGAACATGTTCCCGTTGACCGAGGTGTAGGGGACGGTGGCGCCTTTGCGCTGGAGGCCCGGCTGCGTGGCGACCACGCGCTCGTACGACGTCAGCCGTTCGGCTGGGATCGAACTCGACGTCGCCATCGCCCTACGCTACTCGACGGCGAAAGAGGAGATCGGATGGCCTACGACGAATCCCTGGCTCATCGAGTGCGGGTCGTGTTTGGGCAGCGCGACGACGTGGTCGAAAAGCAGATGTTCGGCGGGCTGGCATTCATGGTCGGCGAACACATGGCGTGCGGCGTCCTGGGTCGCGACCTGATCGTCCGGGTCGGCCCGGACGCGGGCGACGATGCCCTGGCCCAGGCGCACGTGCGGCCGTTCGACTTCACCGGCCGGCCGAGCCGCGGGATGGTGTACGTCGAGCCTGAGGGCGTTACCAGGGACGATGACCTTCGACGGTGGGTAGCGAAGGGCCTCGCCTTCGCCTCGACGAAGGGCGACCGCTGACGAGCTAACCGCGCAGGCCCTGCCAGTACAAGGCGGTCGGCGGTCGCCTTCGCGCCCCGCGTCATCGCCTCAATAATGCCCGCGTGACGCAGATGCAGCCTCGGTCGGACGACCGGTTTGACCGCATTCCGAAGGTGGAGTTGCACTGCCACGTCGAAGGCACCGTTCGGCCCGCGACGGTCGTGGAGCTCGCGCGCAAGGCCGGACGGCCGCTGCCGGTCGACGACCCGAACGAGCTCTACCGCTACGACTCGCTCGATTCGTTCCTGAGAATCTTCTGGCTCGTCCAGGAGACGCTGGTCGAGCGGGCCGATTGGGCGCGGATCGCCTACGAGTCGCTGATCGACGGCGCGGCCCACGGACTTCGCTATCGCGAGATGTTCTTCACGCCGGCGCGTCATTTGGCGGCCGGCCAGGACCTCCGCGACATCGTCGCCGGGCTCACCGAGGGCGTGGAGGCTGCGGAGGCCGAGACCGGGCTTCGGGCCATGCTGATCGCCGACGTGGACCGGGCGTTCGGCCCCGGGCCGGCCAGGGAGCTCGTCGAGCGGGTCGGGGAACTACGAGCGGCGGGCAAGGCCAACCGGATCATCGGCATCGGCGCCGATTCGACGGAGCTCGGCGTCGACATGCGCACTTTCGCCCCGGCTTTCGAGGCTGCCCGCAGGTTCGGGCTTCGGCGGACGTGCCATGCCGGGGAGGCGGTGGGCGTCGGCCCGGAGAACATCCGTGTGGCGTTGGAAGCGCTGGGTGCGGAGCGGATTGATCACGGCGTGGCAATCGCCGAGGATCCCGAGCTCATGGCGCGCGTGGCGGACGCCCGGATCCCGATCACGGTCTGCCCGACGAGCAACGTCGTGATCGCCAACCGATTCCGCTCCCTCGAAGACCACCCGCTGCTTGCGATGCGGGACACGGGTCTCCTGGTGACGATCAACACCGACGACCCCGCGATGATGGACCTCGACCTGGGCGAGGAGTACCGGCGGGTCGCCGAGGCGTACACGCTCGGCGCGGAGCAGCTCGGGTTGTTCGCACTCGAGGGGATCGATTCAACCTGGCTTGACGAATCCGACCGCAGGGCCCTGCCCAAGGAGTTCGAGGGGGACCTCTCGCGGCTCTGAACCGACGACCCCGCCTGACGCCTGGGCCGGCCGAACCGCTCGGGCCGCCCAGACTCGAGCCGACAGGTCGATCGAGCCGTCGGGGTTCGCTTGGACTGATGCACCGGAGAAGCCGTCACGCACGGGTGCTTGCCTCTCGCTCGGCGAGGCGCCGGAACGCCTCCAGCTCGCCGCGAAAGCTGCCCCGGTACGAGCCGGTCGCGAAGATCCGCGCAGCGATCGCGGAGATGAGCCCCTCGGTCACGAGGGTCTGGGTCAGGACCGTCCCGCCACCTCGACGCTCGAACGTCGCGCTGTTGCGACCCCGAAGGATCCGGTTGCCGAAGCGCGTGGCAAATCGCCTGGGTCGGTCGGCCTCGGTGACCTCGGTCCGGCTGGCCATGCCTCCGAACCACGTCACCCAGTGCGAGCCCACCGAGTCCGGCGTGCCGGTGACGTCGGTGACCTTCGTGACGCCGCCCACCCACTCGTGCATCCGCTCAAGGTTCGTCCACAGGTCGAAGACCACTTCTACCGGTGCGGCGACCTGCGTCGTAAAGGTGTAGCGAGCCACGGCTCGTACGGTAGCGCTCGCAAGCCTTGAGAATTGCGCCGATGCCGACTGTTCAGCGACGCGACGTCGTGACCGAGGCCGACGGATCGATGGGCCGAATCGTCGTGTCGGAGTTCGTGACCGTCGATGGCGTCATGGAGGCGCCCGGCTTCGAGGAGCATCGCAGCGGTCGCAACGCCTGGGCCTTGCGGCTCAGCGACGACGAGATGCAGCGCTTCAAGCGCGACGAGCTGTATGAGGCGGCCGCGGTCCTGCTCGGCCGGACCACTTACGAAATCTGGGCTGCCTTCTGGCCATCGCTCGCCGACGAGGACATGTTCGGCCGGCGCGTCAACGCCATGCCCAAGTACGTGGTCTCCAAGTCGCTTACGCGCGCGGACTGGAACAACACGACCGTCCTGTCGGGCGAAGTCGGCGCGGAGGTCGCGCACCTCCGGCAGGAGGTCGACGGCGACATCCTCGTTGTCGGCAGCGCCGATCTCGTTTCCGAGCTGACGAACCTGGGCCTCGTCGACGAATACCGGCTCATGCTGTTCCCGGTCATCCTCGGAAGCGGGAAGCGATTGTTCCGTGATGAGGCCGACACGAACCACCTCCAGTTGGTGGACGCCCGGACCTTCGCCTCGGGGATCGTGCTGCTGACCTACGAACCGGTGGCGGAGGCGCCTGCCGGCAAGTTCACGGAGGCGTACTCGTGGACCCGCGAGCAGGTCGAATCGCTGCACGCGGCGCGCGACACGGACCGCGTCCTGGCGACGGTGATGTTCACCGACATCGTCGACTCGACCCGCCGCGCAGCCGAGCTCGGCGATCGGGCCTGGCGCCAGCTGCTCGACCGCCACGACGAGATCACCCGGGCCGAGATCGAACGGTGGCACGGCCAGCTCGTGAAGACGACCGGCGACGGGGTCCTCGCCCGGTTCGACGCGCCAACGCGTGCTCTGCGCTGCGCATTCGCTCTCCGGGGAGCGCTCGCGGGGGTGGGTCTTGACATCCGCGCAGCCATCCACACCGGCGAGGTCGAGCTGCGCAAGGACGACGTCGGAGGGATCGGCATCCACATCGCCTCCCGGGCCCTCGCGGAGGCGGACGAGGGGACGGTCGTGGTGACGCGGACCGTCCGGGACCTGGCGACCGGAACCGACCTCTCCTTCGAGCCGCTCGGCGCCGTGAGCCTGCGCGGGGTGCCGGGGCAGTGGGAGCTGTTCTCGGCGTCGATGGCCTAGGGATCCTCCCAATGTCTGGCTCATCTGGCTCGTTCATCGCCCCTTGTGGGGAGGCGGAGCGGGCGTAAGCTGGTCCTCACGGCGGGCAAGCGAGGGCTCGTCGCGAGAGGCGGAGGGAGAGAGCGGCCATGGGCGGGCGCTCGACGGCGTCCTCGGGCCACGGTCGGGCGGACGGTCGCGTCCCGCCACCCACTGAGATCGCCCCGAACGTCTTCGAGGTCGTGCTCCGGCGCGTCCGCGTCCACCTCATCGCCGAGCAGACGCTCACCCTGATCGACGCCGGGCTGCCTGGCTCCTCGGGTGCGATCGACCGGGCCATCAGGGCGATCGGCCGCGAACCGTCCGAGATTCGCCAAGTCATCTGTACCCACGGACACTTCGATCACGCGGGAGGCGCGGCCGAGCTCGCGGCCCGCGACGGGGTCGACGTCCTCATGCACTCGGCCGACCTCGCGATCCTGCCGACGACCCTCACGGACGTAGCGCGAAGACCTGGCCGTCGGCTGTTCGTGGCGCTGACCCCGCGACTGGATGGCGCAACGCCTCTCGATGACGGCGTCGAGCTGCCGATCCTTGGTGGCCTCCGAGTCGTGCACGTTCCGGGCCACACGCCGGGATCGATCTGCCTGTACGCGCCCGAGTCGGGCCTGCTTTTCGTGGGTGACGCGCTCCAGGCGCGCCTGGGCCGCGTGGGGTTCGCGAGCCGGCTCTACAGCGACGACTGGAACATGGCGCGGGCGTCGGTGCAACGAATCGCTCGCCTCGACGTCCGCATGATTGTGTTCAGCCATTACCCGCCTCGCAGCGACGACGTGAACGGCACGCTCCGGCGGTTGGCCGCCGAGGCAGAAGTGGCAGACGCAGGGGTGAGGGAGGGGACGCGATGAACACCCTGATTGAGCTCGTCGCCGAGGGCGGCCGAATCCACGATCGCAGGCCGGCCCTGCTCATCCGGCCGGGCTTCCGGACTCGCGTCTGGCGCTATCGCGACCTCGCCGACGTCGTGCCCCGCGCGGCGCGCGTCCTCCGGGACGCCGGTCTCGGAAAGGGCGACCGCTACATCGTGTGGGCCGTCAACCGGCCCGAGTGGTCGGTCGGCTGGCTCGCCGGCATGCACATCGGTGCCATTGCCGTCCCCCTCGACGTCCGGCACGCAGACGACTTCGCCGCGAAGGTCGCAACGCGCACCGGCGCGAAGCTTGTGCTGGCGAGCCGGCAGACGGAAAAGCAGGCGCGGCGTCTGGGCCTACCGGTCGTGTTCATCGAGACCCTGCCCGACCGAGCCCGCCACGTCGAGCCGATCGAGCCGCTGGCCGTCGCGCCCGACGATCTTGCGGAGATCGTCTTCACGAGCGGGACGACCGGCGAGCCGAAGGGCGCGATGATCACCCACGGCGGCCTCCTGGCAGTGGCGGAGGCCATGGCGCAGGTGCTGCACCTCGGTCCCGAGGAGCGCCTCCTCTCCGTCCTGCCCCTCTCGCACCTCTACGAGCAGGGCCTGGGCCTGATCACGCCCCTCGTCGTCGGGGCGAGTGTCGTCTATCCCGTGAGCCGCCAGCCGGCGATCCTCGTCCGGACCTTCCACGACTTCCGAGCCTCAGTGCTTCTCATCGTGCCGCAGGGACTCCGGCTCCTCGACAACGCGATCGAGCGGAAGGTCGATCAGGCGGGGAAGCGAGCCTCTTTCGAGCGTGCCCACGCGATCGCGCGACGACTGCCATGGCCTTTGCGGCGCCTCCTCTTCCGGTCGGTCCACAATCAGTTTGGCGGCCGGCTTCGAACAATCGGCGTCGGTTCGGCGCCTCTCCCGCCCGATCTCGCGAAACGCTGGCAGGAGATGGGGATCCAGGTCCTGCAGGGCTACGGAATGACCGAGATGAGCCCTGTCGTCACGTTCACCCGCCGGGAGCGGAATGTGCTGGGCACGGTCGGCGAGGCGATCCCCGGCGTGGACATCCGGGTGGCGTCGGACGGCGAGCTCTTGGTCCGCGGTCCAGGTCGGTTCGCCGGCTACTGGCAGAACCCGGCGGCGACCGCCGCGGCCATCGACGCCGACGGCTGGTACCACACCGGCGATATCGGCGAGCTCTCGAGCGACGGGTTGCTGACGCTCCGCGGCCGCAAGAAGGACATGCTGGCGCTGCCGGACGGTCAGAAGGTGTACCCGGAGGACGTCGAGGAGGTCCTCGACGAGGACCCGCGTCTGAAGGGGTCCACGGTCATCGGCTGGCCCCTGGGCGAGAACCTCAAGGTCCACGCGGTAGTCGTGCTCGCGGACGGCGTGGATGGCGGCGCCTCGAACGGCAGTGCCGAGGCGGTCGTGCGCGACATCGTCAAGACGGCCAATGCTCACCTCGGCGCGCACCAGCAGATCCGCGGCTGGACGATCTGGCCCGACGAGGACCTCCCGCGCACGCCCACGCTCAAGGTTCGGAAACAGCTCGTCCTGGAT
>DASXSA010000230.1:0-1535 GCA_036506235.1 Candidatus Limnocylindrales bacterium
CCACCTGACCGAACACCTCATTCATGAACTGGCCGGTCGCCTCGTCGAAGTGCGGGGCGAGCCAGCCGCCCCGGTCGAAGCCGCCGCTGCGATCCTCGTCCGGACCGCCAGGGCCCTGGTAGACGCCGTCGACCGAGAGAAACGTCGTGACGGTGAGCTGCATGGTTCGTCCTCGCGTCCCTCACGCCTCGGCGGCCAGGACCTCGCGGAGCTTCGCCGCGAAGGCCTCCGGCTGGCCGGGCTGGCCGTACTCGTCGCCGAGGAAGCCGCCGTGATTGCTCGGGAACATCACCGGCTTGGTGCCGAGCTGCTCGGCGACGGCGACGGCGCCGCGGTTCGCCATCTGGCCCTCGGACTCCTCGCCGGCGGCCATGACGATCCGTGTGGAGGCGGACCGCAGGGCGTCGAAGTCGGGCTCGTAGTGGGTGCTGGTGACCATGTTCTGGCCGAGCAGCGGATCAGTGCGCGAGCCGTCGTCCTCGGCCGGCAGGCCGAACGTCGCCGGGTCGGGCGCCGGCTGGCCGGCGATCTCCGCGGTGAACGGTCCCTGATGCCCGGTGAGGGCGATGAAGTGCGCCATCCCGGCGCCCCAGCCGCTGCGCTGGTAGGTCTCGTGGACCGCGCGGGTGGCCGCCAGCGCGTGCTCGCGGTCGGGCAGGATCGAGGCGAGCGCCGGCTCGTGCGCCACGAGCGTCCGCACGTCCTCCGGGTGCTTCGACACGAGGGCGACCGCGTTGACCGCGCCACCGCTGCTGGCGAACAGGTCGACCGGTCCTTCACCGATCGCCTGGATGAGCCGATGCAGGTCGTCGGCGTGAACGTCGGGCGTCACCGGGCTGGTTGGATCGGTCTTCACGCTGCGATCGACGCCGCGTGGGTCGTAGGTCACCACGGTACGGTCGGAGAAGTGCCGCGCCAGCGTGCCGAAGCCGGCGGCGCCCATCGGCGAACCGATCAGCAACAGGATCGGCTGGGTGCTGGCGTCGTTGCGTCGGACGTCATACGTCAGCGTCGCGCCGGGGACGTCCAGGGTGTGGGTTGTCATCGGGTCGCCCTCGCGCCGTCGTTGGCCAGGATGGCGTCGATCTGCCCGACGGCCTGCTTCAGGCCCTCCTCGGCGCCCAGCGCGAGGACCTGTTCCATCGCCTCGGTGCTGGGAAAGCGGCTCTCGATCGACATCCGCGTCCGTCCGCTGCCGATCTCCTCGATCGTGACCCGGGCGGTCGTGAGCGGGAGATCGGCGTTCGGCGAGCCATCGTCGTTGGCGAAGCCGTCTCGGAACACCAGCGACCGCGGCGGATCGACCTCGACGACGTCCCAGTAGCCCTGCGGCTGGTCGCCCTCCGGGCCGGTCATGTGGTACTCGACGCGGCTGCCCGGCGCCAGGTCGTGCTTGGTGAAGGTGGCGGGGTAGGTCGGCGGGCCCCACCAGCGCTCGAGCTGACGCGGATCGGCCCAGAGCTGCCACACCCGCTCCGGCGAGGCGTCGAACTCGGCATCGATGGTCATGGTCAATGCCTGGGGATCCTTGCGGA
>DASXSA010000231.1:0-5186 GCA_036506235.1 Candidatus Limnocylindrales bacterium
CCTGCCCTTCGATCGGGTGACGTCGTCCCGGAGGAGGGCGGTTCTGCCCTTCCGCATCGCGGTCATCGCCGTCGTGCTGCTGGGAGGCGGCACCCTGTTCATGTCGGGCTACAGCCTCGGCAGGGGAGCGGCAACCACGCCGGGCACGCCTGTCAGCGAGGAACAGGCGTTCCAGCCTTTCTGGGACACCTACCGCGCGATCACGGACCACTACGCCGCCGGCGATGTCGATCAGAAGAAGGTCATCGACGGCGCGATCAAGGGCATGATCGACGCCCTCGGCGACCCCTACTCCGCCTACATGTCCCCGGAGGACTTCAGGCGAAGCCTGCAAGGCCTGTCCGGCCAGTTCGAGGGGATTGGCGCCAACGTGGCCGCCAAGTCGACCGACGGCAAGAACGCCGACTGCACGCCGCTCGGGCCGACCTGCGCCTTGACGATCGTCCAGCCGATCGCCGGCGCGCCCGCGGACAAGGCCGGCCTGCAACCGGGCGACCGGATCACGAAGGTCGACGGCGTGAGCCTCGACGGACAGACGGTCGACACGGCTGTCGGCCACGTTCGAGGCCCGAAGGGAACCGTCGTGACCTTGACGATCGTCCGCGGGTCGACCGCGCCCTTCGACGTGAAGATCACGCGCGACGTCATCATCCAGAAGGAGGTCGTCGCGAAGGACCTCGCAGCGGGGACCGTGGGCTACCTGCAGGTCACCGGCTTCAGCGACCAGGCCGCCAGCGACTTCCAGGCCGCCCTCAAACGGGACGTCGATTCCGGCGAGCGGAAGATCATCGTCGACCTCCGGGGCAATCCCGGCGGCTACATCACCGCCGCCCGGCGCATCGCCAGCCAGTTCATCGCCTCGGGGCCGATCTTCTGGGAGCAGGGCGCGAAGACGGATCCCGTCCCAACGAACGCCGAGCCGGGAGGCGTCGCCACGGATCCCTCCATCCAGGTCGTCGTGCTCGTCGACAAGGGCAGCGCGTCGGCCAGCGAGATCGTGTCGGGCGCGCTCCAGGACACGGGAAGAGGAAAGCTCATCGGCGAGAAGACCTTCGGGAAGGGCACGATCCAGGAGTGGCAGACGCTGGAGGGCGACAACGGCGGTTTTCGCCTGACCATCGCGAAGTGGCTGACACCGGACAAGCGGTGGATCAACGGTACCGGCCTGACGCCCGACATCCCGGTCACGGTGCCGGCCAACCAGGCGCCCGGCGCCGACGCCGTGCTCGACGCAGCGCTCAAGGCCCTGAACGCGTCCACCGCCGCCTCGCTGGCACTCCGCGCCGCGGCCTGAATCCTCCTGCCTGCGACCACTCCGGGGAGGTTGCAGACACTTGCACCGCCGTACGCCTTCGGGTAGGGTTCGACCGAACGAAAGGAGGTGATGTGCAGTGATCGAAAGTTCGCGTAGCTGCACCACCTCACAGGAGATGACCGTCTAGACGGGCACCCTGTGGGGTGGCAACGCTGACGAGCGCCGGTCCGCAACGGGCCGGCGTTCGTGCGTCTGCCACCTCCCGATCCTGGAGCGCCGGACTCCCTTTCCCGCCGGTGCTCCGAGCTGGAGCTGATCGATGGGCGAGCAGACCGTCGCCCTCAACCGCCGGGCGCGGCACGACTACACGATCGACGAGACCTTCGAGGCGGGCATCGTCCTGACCGGCACGGAGATCAAGTCGGTTCGTGCCCGGAAGGTGAACCTGGCCGAGGCTTACGCTCGCGTCGAGCGCGGTGAGGCGTGGCTGATCGGCGCACATATCGCGCCCTGGGAGGGCGGCAACCGGCTCAACCACGAGCCGAAGCGGACGCGCAAGCTCCTGCTCCATCGCTCGGAGATCGACGAGCTGCTCGGGCGCGCGGCGAGGAAGGGCCAGACGATCGTCCCGCTCCGCCTGTACATCAGCGACCGCGGGCGGGCGAAGGTCGAGCTCGGGCTGGCGCGTGGCAAGCAGCTGCACGACAAGCGCCGTGATATCGCCGAGCGAGATGCCCGCCGCGAGGTCGCCCGCGAGCTGGCTGACGTCCAGCGCGGCCGCTAGCTCGCGCTGGGGGGCCGCCAAATGCGCCTGTCGCGAATGATCCAGGCCGTGGACCTGCATGCGGCCGGTGAGCCGGGGCGGGTGATCGTCGGCGGCGTGCTCGACGTCCCCGGCGACAGCATGTTCGAGAAGATGGCCTGGCTGCGGGCCAACGCGGACGACCTGCGCCTGCGAATGCTTCGCGAGCCGCGGGGCTATCCCGCCTCCTGCTGCAACCTCATCCTGCCGCCAACGCGCCCGGAGGCCGACGCCGGCTACGTGATCATGGAGCAGGTCGAGTATCCGGGCATGTCCGGCACGAACACGATCTGTGTGGTCACGACACTCCTGGAAACCGGCATGTTGCCGATGGTTGAGCCGGTCACCGAGCTGACGCTCGAGGCTCCTGCCGGCCTGATCCGGGTGCGTGCGGAGTGCACCGGCGGGAAGGTTCGGGCGGTGACGTTTCGCAACGTGCCTGCGTTCGCGGCCCGGCTCGACGCCGTCATCGAGGTGCCGACGCTCGGCACCCTGACGGTGGACGTCGCGTACGGGGGCATGTTCTACGTCATCGCCGACGCGGAGCGGCTCGGCTTCCGGCTGACCCCGGATGAGGGGCGCGACATCGTGCGGGTCAGCGAGATGATCAAGGCCGCGGCCGCGGACCAGCTCCCGGTCACGCACCCGGAGCAGCCGGGCTTCAGCGGGATCACCATTGCGGAACTCACCGGGCCTCCGCACGATCCGGCCAACGACGGCCGGAACGTGGTCACCGTCTCGACAGGGAAGCTCGACTGGGACAAGCCCTCGACCTGGACGGGAGTGATCGATCGCTCACCGTGCGGCACCGGCACCTGCGCAAGGATGGCGGTCCTGCACGCCCGCGGTCAGCTGGCGCTCAACGAGGACTTCCGCCACGAGGGCATCCTCGGGACGGTCTTCACGGGCCGGCTGGTCGAGGAAATCACGGTCGGCGACCGGCCGGCGGTCGTCCCCACGTTGACCGGCCGGGCGTGGATCACCGGCTTCGCGTCGTATGTCGTCGACGCCGAGGACCCCTATCCCGATGGTTTCACGGTCGGCGACATCTGGTAATCAGCGCGCATCGAGGGCCCTGACGAGCCGCTTCGGGGCAACGGCCCTGTAGCTCTCGTCGATCCACGTTTTGAGGAGCTCGACAGGGACTTCCTCGGCCGGCCCGAAGGCCGCATTCACCCAGCCGTGCTGGCCGAGGCCGTAGCCGGGCCGCTTCGTGAACGCGAGCGCGAGGACGTCCTCGGCCGAAACGGGGAGCTTGACCGTGATTCCGATCGTCTCGCTGCCCGGTGGTGTCATGAACACGAAGACCTTGCCCTTGACCTTGATCACGCGCTCACCCCACGGGAAGGCTTCGGTCGCCTCCGGATAGCCCAGCGCGAAGTCACGTAGCTCGGCCTCAGCGTCCCGCACCCGATTTTCGGGGGTCATGGTGCGACCGTAGCAGAGGGCGCCCTTGGCCGACGGCGCTGCTTCGGCTAGAATGTGGGAGAACACCGAACAGGCGTTCGACTCTGTGGGGATGCGTGGTCTCGACAGGGTCCAGCTGTCAGGGAACGCGAGCCGAGGTGCCGTCAGGCCTCGTAAAACAGGCGGCAAACCGAAGTAACTGGCAACCGCCAGAGTGCTCTCGCCCTCGCGGCCTAAAGCCGTAAGGTGAGCGTGGAAGCGACCTCATCCCCGCGGGTCGTGGAAGCGTCATTCAGCGGGGATGCGCTCAGGATCAGCGTCGCGTAGTCCGGAGCAAAGCCCGATCTAGGGGCACGTGACTGGACCGGACGGCAGGCTGCCGATGGCCGACCGGCCGGTCGACGACAAATCATCGGACACGCTCGTAGTGGTCCCTGGTGAAGGGCTCTGGACGGGGAGTTCGACTCTCCCCCATCTCCACCACCTTGCATCCTGCCCGCGGCCCGGCGCCGCCGCGTATCGTTGCTCCGTGCCCGCTCTCCAGGAACTGCCGCGTCCGTCGGCTGTCGTGTTCGATCTCGACGGGACGCTCGTCGATACGGTCGAGATCCGAATCGAGGCCTGGCGTCAAGCTCTGGGCGATGCGGGATTCCCGACGACCCGCGAGCAACTCGGACCCCTGATCGGCGTCGACGGCAAACGGCTGGCGCGTGAGATCGCCGCCGCTGCGGGTCGACCCATCGACGACCGACGCGCCGAGGAGATCGACAAGGCGTGCGGGGAAGTCTTTGAGGGGCTGAACACCGACCCACGGCCGCTGCCGGGCGTCAGGGCGCTCGTCTCGGCGCTCGAGGAGCAAGGCAGCCGGTGGGGGATCGCGACCTCAAGCCGGCGCGAGCAGGTCGCTCGATCAGTGAATGCGCTCGAGCTGCCTCGCGAGCCGGCCATTATCGACGGCAGCCGCGTCGAGCACGCGAAGCCCGAGCCGGACCTCCTGCTGCTCGCGGCCAGAGAGTTGGAGGTCGACCCGGCGCGCTGCTGGTACGTCGGCGACTCGACGTGGGACATGGTGTCGGCCGTCGCGGCCGGCATGATCGCGGTCGGCGTGACCGCAGGCTCGGCGGTCGACATGCAGGCTCTGACCGGCGCCGGCGCTCAGCTCGTCGTCGAGCGCCTGGATGACCTCGTTCCGCTGCTCGCGAGTGGGCGGGGGAGCCTGCAGCGAGAGCGTGGTGCGGCTGCTACGCCACCCCGTGGAGGATGATCCCGATCATCCGGGTGTAGTGCGAGTAGTAGGTCTCCTGGTGGATGACCCTGCCGCTGCGATCGCGGACGGTGCGCGTGACCCACACGTCCTGGCCGTTGGCCGCGTATTCGACCTGCTTGTACGTCCCGGCGGGGATGCTCGTCGAGTCCCGTGTGACGGTATAGCCGCTGATGTAGTTCTTGACCGTGGGCCGGGTCAGCGACACGGTTCGGCCGGTCGGCACGCTGTAGACCGTGAAGCGGATCATGCCCGGCCGAGCGATCGCGCGGATCAGGACAGGATATTGCGTGTCGTTGCGGAACGTCATGTCCTGTGCATAGCCGCCGTCGATGAACACCGTGGCGTCCAGCCCGAGCGGGTAGCGCGCAATGTAGTAGTAGTGGTTGCGGCGCGCCCCGATCTGGAAGCCTGAGCGAAGGACCGCGTTGAAGAGCGTCGTGGACGAAGAGCACATC
>DASXSA010000232.1:0-14505 GCA_036506235.1 Candidatus Limnocylindrales bacterium
TCGACGACGAGCGACGGCTCGTCCGCATCGGGGTCGGGGATCCCCGAGGAGACGGCCGGGCCCTATCCCGGCGACGGCTCCAACGGGGTCAACGTCCTCACCGAGAGCGGCATCGTCCGCAGCGACATCACCCGCAGCTTCGGGTCCGCGTCCGGGGTCGCCGAGGGGGTGCCGCTGACCGTCACCCTCAAGGTCCTCGACACCGCCAGCGACGCCGCCCCGCTCCAGGGCGCCGCCGTCTACCTCTGGCACTGCGACCGCGAGGGCAGGTACTCGCTCTACTCCCAGGGCGTCACCAACGAGAATTACCTGCGCGGCGTCCAGGAGGCCAGCAGCGACGGCATCGTCACCTTCACGAGCGTGTTCCCGGCCTGCTACCAGGGCCGCTGGCCGCACGTCCACTTCGAGGTGTACCCGAGCCTCGCCAGGGCGACCACCCCCGCCAACCGCATTGCGACGTCGCAGATCGCACTGCCCAAGGACATCTGCGATCAGGTTTATGCGACCGAGGGCTACCAGCAGAGCGTCGCGAACCTGAGCCGAGTCAGCCTGCAATCCGACAGCGTCTTCGGTGACGACAGTGGCGTCCGTGAACTCGGGACGATGAGTGGCAGCGTCCAGCAGGGACTCACCGTGGACCTGGCGGTGCCTGTCAATTCGCCCTGACCGGCATACCATCATCCCAATGCGGATGGAAGGTGCCGGAGGAGACGTGACGGGCGAGAAGGAAACCGCTGTCGATCCGGTCTGCGGCATGGTGGTCGACGTCGAGCACGCAACGACTGCGGGGCTGACGGCGGAGCACGAAGGCAAGACCTGGTACTTCTGCGGCAAGGGCTGCCGGCTCGACTTCCTGGACGATCCGGCGGCGTACCTCGGCCCGGATTACACGCCGTCGATGTAGCCCCGGCGCGTAACTCTCCCGGACGGCTTGCGAGTCCAGGCTGGCCGACAGTCCGAAAAAACCATACCCGGCGAGCAGTCGTAAGCTTGACCAACACGCCCCGGTGGCGCCCGACTGACGCGCCGCCTCCACTCTCGGGCATCAAGGTCCGAGGTTGAGCAGGAGGAACCCGGAATGCCTTTCCGATTGAAGAGCTTTGCTGCGCTCTGCCTGGCTATCGCGGCGCTGGCCCTGTCGGCAGGCGCTGCCTTTGGCGCCTCGCCCAACTTCCCCGGTCAGATCCCGCTGCCCGACGGCTGGGCGCCCGAAGGCATCACGGCCGGCCGTGGCACCACCGTGTTCGTCGGCTCGCTGGCGAGTGGAGGCATTCTGGAGGCCGACGTTCGCACCGGGCAGAGCCGGATCCTCGTCAACTCGGCTTCGGGGCCCGCAGTCGGCACCGAATACGAGCAGCGCGCCAACCGGCTGTGGGTTGCCGGAGGTCCGTCCGGTGAGGTCCGGGTGTACGACGCCTCGACCGGTGACCTCCTGCAGACTTATACGTTCTCGCCGGCCGGCTTCCTCAATGACCTCGTCGTCACGCGTGGCGCCGTCTACGTCACCGACTCGTTCTTCCAGCAGCTCGACGTCATCCCGCTCGGGGCGGCCGGGACGCTTCCGGACCCGGCGGACACGCAGATCCTGCCGCTCACGGGCGACATCCACTTCCAGGCCAACCAGTTCAACGCCAACGGGATCGTTTCCTCCCGAGGCTGGCTGATCGTTTGCCAGAGCGTGACCGGGCAGTTGTTCCGTGTCGATCCGTCAACCGGCGAAGCGCTGGATATCGACCTCGGCGGGGCAAATGCCACCGCCTGCGACGGCCTGGAGGTCCGTGGCTCGACGCTCTATGCGGTCGGGAACGTCCTGAACCGCGTGGCCGTGTTCCGGTTGGGTGCCGGGCTCGCGTCCGCGGCGCTGCTTGGCACGATCACCTCACCAGGCCTGGACGTCCCCACGACGGTCGCCTTCCAGGCCGGCCGGTTGTGGCTGGCCAACGCACGCTTCGAGGTTCCGCCCACGCCGACGACTCCGTACTGGTTGACGCGGCTCCCGGCGAGGCCATAAACCCGGCCCCGTCGGGGTTGCGCCGCGCCGGAAGTTCGGGATCGCCACGGCCCCAGGCACGTTCTATGATCAGCGCGCTCCGGCGTCGTGAGGCCGATGCCAGATCCTGAGGTAAGCCATGGCGCCCAAAGACCAGAAGCTCGAGCTGCTCGCGCGCGTGCCGCTGTTCGGTGGTATCCGCGGGCGAGACCTCCAGGAGATCGGCATGCTGGCCGACGAGGTGGACGTGCCCGCCGGACAGGTGCTGATGCGCCAGGGAGACCGGGCGGGGGAGTTCTTCATCGTGGTCGATGGCAGCCTGGTGGTCGAGCAGGACGGGCGCAGGATCGCAACCCTGGGGCCCGGTGACTTCGCTGGCGAGATCGGCTTGGTCGACGAGGGCCCCAGAACCGCCACGGTGACCACAGACACGCCCGCCCGCCTGCTGGTTGTTGGTCACCAGGCGTTCCACACGCTGCTCGACACCCATCCCGCCATCCAGATCGAGGTCCTGCAGGCGCTGGCGCGCCGGGTTCGCAACCTCGAGCCGGAGGGCGTCCACTAGCCGTCAGGCCGACCTGACGACGGCCGAACTTGCGAGCGTCGTCATCGTTCGGTCATCCCAGCGCAACATGGGCAGCGCAGCCTCCAGGCAGGTCCGAGATACGGACCGTTGCAAGTGGAGGAATGCCGATGCGCATCCCACTCATCGGGGCCCTCGCCGCGCTGCTCCTTGCCACGATTATGGCGGCGCCAGTCGGCGCGAAAACGTTCGGCATGCTCTACGCCGAGGGTGCTGTCTACCGAACGTTCGGGACGCCGGCGCGCGTCGATCCCGGCACGGGCACCGACCCGATCTACACGTTCGCCAACTCCACGAACACCCAACAGCTTTCGGTCGCGCGCTTTGCCCCCGGGGTGGGGTCGCATGGCGGCCGATGGGCCGTCTATCACGCAACCTGGGTGAATCCGGCCGACAGCGGCATCCTGGTCACCGACTACGACACGCTCGCCGCGCTGGCGGATCAGGGGCGACTCACAATCGTGCGTGACGGAGCCGCCGACTTCCGCTGTCCGATCCTACCCAACGGCTGAGGCACGAGACCGGACAGTTCGGGCGGGCCGCGGTTCAAGACCGCGGCCCGTCACTTCGCCCGGCGACCAGGAAATTCGATCGCACGTAGGCTTGTGCTCGGAGGTCGAGAACCGTGACAGTCAATATCGACAAGGGCGAGCTGCGCGCTCGCCTGGATCCCATCCAGTACGCCGTGACGCAGGAAGCGGCCACGGAGCCGGCGTTCACGGGTGTCTACTGGGACAACCACGATGCAGGAACCTATCGCTGCGTCGTCTGCCATGCCGCGCTATTCGACTCGGATACGAAGTTCGAGTCGGGCACGGGCTGGCCGAGCTTCTACGACATCGTCGCCAACGGGCGCGTCGTCACGGAAGACGACCGCAGCTACGGGATGCTCCGCACGGAGGTCCGCTGCGGCAACTGCGGTGCCCACCTCGGGCACCTGTTCCCGGACGGTCCGCGACCGACCGGCCTGCGCTACTGCATCAACTCGGCTGCGCTTGATTTCGAATCGCGGGCGGATGCGCCGTCCGAAACTCCGAGGAAGCCGGAGGGCTGACCGGCCGCGGTCATCGTTCCGTCACACGGGCGGCGCTAAGGTCGGGACGTGGACGAGCTCCTGGCCTGGATCTATCCCAACCGGGTTGCCATCGCGATCGCGACTGCCCTGCTCACGCTGCTGGTGGCCGTCGTCGGCTGGCGGCTGGGTTGGCACCATCTCGCCGGTCGCCATCGGCGAACCACGGGACTGATGGTGGTCGCCGCGTTGGCCGTGGGGTTGCCCGTCACCTGGTACCTCGGATCGCCGCTCATCATCCGGACCGAGCTCGTCGAGCCACCGCCGATCGCGGAGGCCGGCGAAGCTTCACCGAGCCCGACCGCCCAGGCTCCCGCGGTGTCTCCCTCCTCCAGCCCCAGCACTCTGGCGACGAGGGCTCCGACGCCGGCTCCCTCGCTCATCGCGCTGCGCGGCCGCTTCCGGGGAGCGGACGACTTTCACTACGCACGCGGGACCGCGCGGCTCGTGGAGATAGCGGCGGGCAAGTTCACGGTCCGGCTGGAGGACTTCTCTGTTCGCAACGGACCCGACCTCTTCGTGTACCTGTCGCCGGACCCCGACGGCTACGCGAAGGGCGCGATCGAGCTGGGGCGGCTCAAGGCGACCGATGGCTCGTTCAACTACGCCGTGCCGGCAGGCGTGGACGCGAGCCGTTCACGCAGCGTCGTGATCTGGTGCAAGGCGTTCTCCGTCCAGTTCGGCGCCGCCGAGCTGCGCTCCTGATCGAAATCCGGGCCTCTGCTCGTGGCCAGCCCTCACGTCGTCGATAGGATGCGTGCGATGGAATCCGTTCCGCGCGGGCCGATCCTGGTAGTCGACGATGACGCGAAGATCCTCCGGCTCGTCCGGATGTATCTCGAGCGCGAGGGATACCGGGTCATCGATGCGCAGGACGGTCGCGCCGCGCTGGCCGCCATCGAGCGGGCCGACCCCGCCCTCGTGATCCTCGACATCATGCTGCCCGAAGTCGACGGCCTGGCAGTGATCAAGGCGGTCCGCAGGACCGATCGGATCCCGATCGTCGTGCTGTCGGCCCTCGGTCGAGCCGACGATCGAATCTCGGGCCTGGCGGCGGGGGCCGATGACTATGTACCGAAACCGTTCTCGCCGGCCGAGCTGGTCCTGCGCGTGAAGCGCGTGCTGGAACGATCGGGTTCGGCGGGCGATGGGAATGCCCGGGCGCTACTCGAGCATGGCGACCTGGTCGTCGATCGCGATCGGCACGAGGTCCGCATCGCCGGCCGGCCTGTCGAGCTGACGTCCGTGGAGTTCCGGCTCCTGACGGCCCTGCTCGAGGCGCGTGGCAAGGTGCTATCGCGCGACCGACTGCTCGACGTCGTGTACGGGGACGAGGGACTGGAGATCCTGGACCGCACGATCGACGTTCACGTGCGGCGGCTGCGAGACAAGCTCGGCGACGATGCCGAGCACCCCCGCTACATCGCCACCGTTCGAGGTGCCGGATATCGTGCTGCTGCCGCCGTCGCCGACGCCGATTCCGCGGCGGAGGCGAGGCGGTGAGCTGGCGTCCGCGCGGCATTGCGGCTCGGATCGCCCTGGCGGCACTCGTCGTCGCCGGCACGGGAATCGCGATCCTCGCACTTGGCGTGGTCATCGTCGGCGGAGAGCGATTCACGACGCTGATGGTTGGCCACGGTGAATCCGCGGAGTCGAGCGAGGCGATGTTCCGCGAATCCGTCTTCACGGTGGTGATCGTCGCCGTCATCGTGGCGGTCTTCGCGGCACTGGCGCTCGCGATGGTGCTGGGATCCAGGCTTGCCCGTCCGCTCCACGCGGTAGGGCTCGCGGCGCGTCGGGTAGCCCGCGGCGACTATGCCGCGCGAATTCCGCGCGACGGTCCGGAGGAGATCGCGAGTCTCGCCGATTCCTTCAACCAGATGGCCGCCGCGCTCGAGGACCAGGAGCGGATGCGACGCGAGTTCATCGCGAACGCGGCGCATGAGCTGCGTACCCCACTCACGAACCTGAAGGGGTACCTGGAGGCCCTCCGGGATGGGGTGATCGAGCCGGACCGCGAGACGCTCGACTCCCTGTGGGAAGAGGCCGAGCGGCTCGTCCGGCTTTCACACTCGCTCGACACGCTGGCCTCAGGCGACGCTGACGCCCCTCCGTCGCTCGTCGAGCTCGATCTGGCTCGAGCCATCCGGACCGCGGTCGACGTCGCTGCCCCCGCCCTGCGGGCCGCCGGGATTGAGCTCACGGTCGACATTCCCGACTTGCTGCCGGCCCGCGCCGATCCCGACGGTCTGGCCCAGGTCCTCGGCAACCTGCTCCAGAATGCCGTCCGCTACACACCACCCGGTGGGCATGTCACGGTGCGGGCACGCGCTCAGCCAGCGGACGCTCTGGTGAGCATCACGAACACGGGCCCCGGCATTCCTGCCGAGGATCTGCCCCATGTGTTCGAGCGCTTCTACCGCGTGGACAAGTCACGCGACACCGGCCGAGGTGGAGCCGGCATCGGGCTCGCGATCGTGCGCCAGATCGTCGAGGCCGCGGGTGGCGAGGTCGGGGCCGAATCGGACCCCGGGCTGACGCGATTCTGGTTCCGCCTGCCGACGGGTCAGCGGGCAGCCTGAGGACCTGCGCCCCGCTCGGTCGGCCGGAGGGTGCTAGCGCCCGATGACCGTCGACTGACGGAAGCGCAGGTAGCGCATGCCCTGCGCGTCGACATACGTGGCATCGCCCCGTTCGACTGCCCGGATGACGACTCCGTGGCACACCGGACAGCGGAGCACGATGCCGGGCCCACGGATGTAGGCGTGCATGCCGCCGATCATGTTCACCGTGCCACAGTGCGCGCACTGGCCCGGCATGGTCGTCACCTCCTCCCCGAAGACCCCCATCAAGGTACCCGCGACGGCGTTGCCGTCCACCATCAGGTCTGCGGCCGGATCCCGGCCGGGTTCGTCCATCGCTGGTTCCTCCAGTTCGGCCCGGCTCACGTGCCGGTCGGACCGAAGCGCTCGGTCCGGATGCGGTCGGCGGGCAGCCCAAGTCGCAGCAGGGCGTTGGCGGCCGTCTCGACGAGCGCCGTCGGGCCGCAGATGTAGGTCCGTGCACCGCTCCCGAGCGGTTCGAGGACCTCGTCCAGCATTCGGTCGTCGATTCGCCGGCTGTAGCCGGTCCAGCCGGGCGGCTGTTGGCGCGTGAGGGTGTATGCGACCTCCAGACCGTCGCCGTGCCCGGCCAACCGATCCAGCTCGTCGCGGTAGATGATCTCGTCGGGTCCCCTGGAGCTGAAAAGCAGTCGGGTGGGTATCGTCGAACCGGCTCGTGCGCGGTGCCGCAGCATTGCCATCAGAGGCACGACACCCGAGCCACCCGCGACCAGAAACAGCGGTCCGCCGAGGCCCGTTTCCCACACGAAGTAACCGCCGATCGGGCCACGCACTTCCAGCCGATCCCCCTCGACCACGACATCGTGCAGGAAGGGCGACACCTCGCCGTTCGGGATCCGCTCGACCGTGATCTCGAGCTGGCCCGCGAGCTCAGGCTCCGAGGCGATCGAGTACGACCGCTCGACGCTGTAGCCGTCCTCCGCGGTGAGGCGAATGTCGACGTGCTGGCCCGCCCGATGGCCCGACCACTCCGGCAGGCCCAGCGTAAACGAGCGCACCGTGGGTGTCTCCGTCTGGATACCCGTCACGGTCCCCAGCTGCCATTCGATCGGGCGCGGCATCAGCTCCTCACTCGGTCATTGGCGTGGACGCGGTCGCCGTCGAGCTGGTCGCAGCGAACGTCAGTCGCCGCTGTAACGCTCCTCGAGCCACTGGTCCCCACGGTTGTGGTAGCCCAGTGACTCCCAGAAGCCGGGCTCGTCTTCGCGCCGGAGGCGCAACCCGCGGATCCACTTGGCGCTCTTCCAGAAGTAGCGGGCGGGCACCACCAGCCGAGCAGGGCCACCATGCTCCGGCGCCAGCGGCGCCCCGTCGTATTCGTAAGCGACGAACGCCTGTCCGTTGAGGACGTCGCCGAGCGGCAGGTTCGTCGTGTAGCCGCCATCCGACCAGGCGATCACGAAGGCCGCCGCCGGATCCAGCTCGACGTTCTCGAACAAGGTGTCGACGCTGACTCCGCGCCAGTTCATGTCCAGCCTGGTCCACTTCGTTACGCAACTGATGTCCACGGTCCAGTCGCGCGCAGGCAGAGCCAGGAACTCGTCCCACGTCCACTGTTTCGGCTCCCTGACCAGGCCGCTGATCGCGAATGTCCACTTGTCCAGCGGGGTGCGGGGCGTGGGGCCGGCAGACAGGACCGGGAAGTCGGGCGTCAGGTACTGGCCCGGCGGAATGCGTGATGCCAGGTCGCCGGCCTCGCCCGGCTGGGTGCGTCGCCCGACGAAGCCGCGCGTGACGAACCGCTCAGTCATCCCGATGCCCTCCACCGCCTGATCTCGTGAACATTCTGTCACCGCGGGGCGCGACCGGGCGGAAGGCGGTCGCAGAAGCCTGGAAGCAGGGCGAGGCCATGTCCCTCGACGAGGTCGTCGCGTACGCGGCGGGAGTTCGTGAGCCCGCCGGCTGACACTCCGCGGAACGAGGACGTAATTCTCAGCATTTCCTCAGCCGGGATACAGGTCGCCTTCAGGCTCGCCGCCTACCCTCGACCAGGCGCTCCCTGAGGCGTCGCCACCGTTCGATCGAGGGCAGCCAGATGCGACACGGAATCGCCATCCGGATCGGGTCCGCCATCGCGGTCCTTCTCCTCGCGGCCGGGACGGTTCTGGCCACCGATCCGTCGTTGTCACCCGACCCTTCCGGTGGAGGGAGCCCGAGCGCGGAGGCCTCACCCTCCCCGGAGGCATCGCCCTCGCCGTCTCCATCGCCGTCGCCCGAAACGAGCGAGCCGTCGCCCTCTCCTTCGCCGTCGGTCTCGCCCGATGCATCGGAAGCGCCGAAAGCCCCTGAATCACCCGACGCGTCCGAAGCGCCGGAAAGCCCGGACGCGGACGAGACCCCGGGCGCGCCGCCCTCCGATGCGGAAGTCGCCGACTTCGTCGGCCGCCTGAAGGCCGCCGGGATCAACACGACAGCAGCGACCTTCAAGGATCTCGCCACGAAGGTCGGGGTCGGCGGAGCCGTGCGAGTGTTGATGTTCGCGCACGCAAGTGGCAAGACGCCCGCGCAGATCCTCGCGATGCGCCAGAGCGGCATGGGCTGGGGACGCATTCGCCACGAGTTGAACTTGGATATCAACCCGGGCATCGGCTGGATCATGCGAGGCGGCCACTAGCCCCGCGAACGGAGCGGGCCTCTTCTGACCGACGACTGGGGTATTGCAGCGGGCCGATCCTCGCGTTCCAATTGGCCCATGCCTACAGACCCTGCCACAGCAGCAGCTCCCACGGTCGTCGTCATCGACGACGAGCCGGGCATCGTCGATTTCGTCCAGCTCGGCCTCAGCCATGAGGGCATGAACGTGGTTACGGCCCCGGACGGGGCCGCCGGGCTGGAGGCCGTGCGTCGCGTCAGACCCCAGCTCGTGATCCTGGACGTCGGCCTGCCCGACTCGGACGGCTTCGACGTGCTGGGACGGATCCGTGCGGAGAGCGACGTGCCGGTCATCGTCCTGACGGCAAGAGGGGACCTGGACGACCGCGTCCGAGGTCTGAACCTCGGTGCCGACGACTACGTGGCGAAGCCGTTCCACTTTGCCGAGCTCCTGGCACGTGTGCGTGCCCACCTCCGCCGACGGGGAGTTCCGGGCAAGGAGCTCGCACTGCGGTTCGGCGACCTGGAGCTCGACCCCAGGACGCGCGAGGTCCGGCGCGGAAACAGGTCCATCGCGCTCACGGCACGCGAGTTCGAGCTCCTCGAGCTGTTCCTTCGCAACCCGCGCCAGGTGCTCTCGAAGGAGGCGATCCTCGATCGGCTGTGGGGCTACGCGTTCGACGACAACCTCGTCGAGGTGTACGTGGGCTACCTGCGGCGCAAGCTCGGACAGCCGGTGCTCATCCAGACGCTTCGGGGGGCCGGCTACGCGCTGCGCGAACCGGGCGTCTCATGAGACCTGGAACGCTCCGCTGGCGGCTCGGGCTGATCTACGCGCTGGTGATCGCGGCTGCGCTGTCGGTCGTGCTGGTCGTCACCGAGGTGGCTGTCGAGCGCGCCTTGATCGACAACACCGCCGCGCGCCTGGAGGTGGAGGCCGGCCTGATCAATCCCACGACCGGCCGGGGCAACGCCCAGACGACCAGTCTCGCGGCTGACGAGGTCGCCCGTCTGCTCGGGGGTCAGCAGACCGCGGTCGTCATCCTCGACGGGTCAGGACGGGCACTCGCCTCGGAGGCAAATGGCGCTCCGCAGGGGGTCCTGGACGCCCGTCTCGAACCGGCCACGTACGGGGCGATCGTGTCCGACGGTAGGACCGTCGACCGCGTCCTGGCGCCTGGTGCTTCCGGCGGACGCGTACTCCTTGTCGCCGCACCGGTCCGCTTCGCGGCCGCGTCGCCGGCCGAAGGTGCTCAGGCATCGCCACAGCCGAAGGTCGGCAAGCCCTCGACGCCACCAGGGCAGGGTCGAGGTCTCGGCCGGGGACAGGGCAACGGAAAGGCGCCGGAACTTGGCGGCGCCGCATCCGGCGCGACCGGACCACCCAACGCCGTCGCGCAGCTCGCCGTCTCGCTCGATGAGGTCGACGCGACGCTGGCGGGGTTGCGTGGAACGTTGCTCATGGTCGGTTTCGGCGCTCTGCTTGCCGCGTTCGGCGCGGCGATGATGGTGACGGCACTCGGCCTCCGGCCCCTTGGTCGGATCGCGGAGGTCGCCGATCGGGTGGCCGCAGGCGACCTGTCGGTCCGCGCGGGCCTCCCGTCGGGCAGCGACGAGATCGGCCGCCTCGGGCGGGCATTCGATCGGATGATTGAGCGACTTGAGTCGGCGTTCGCGGCCCAGCGCCAGTTCGCCGCCGACGCGTCGCACGAGCTGCGCTCGCCATTGACGGTTCTCGGAGGGTATGTCGACGTTCTGGCGCGCGGGGCACACGAAGTCCCGGACGCGGCCGGACGCATCCTGGCCTCCATGCGCGCCGAAATCGACCGTCTATCCCGGCTCGCGTCCGACCTCCTGCTTCTCACGCAGCTCGAAGCGGGCGGGGGTCGCCTCGCCCCGGAGGCCCTGGATCTCGGCGACCTGCTCGTCGATCTTGGGGAGGCGGGTCGCGTCATGCGAGACGGGCAGCGAATCGAGGTCGAACGGGTCGATTCCCTGCCCGTCGTGGTCGATCGCGACAGGCTGACACAGGCTCTCCTGAACCTCGTCGACAACGCCGTCCGGCACGCACGGCCAGAGGGGCTCGTCCGGCTGACTGGCCGGCGCGATGGGCGGTCCGCCGTCGTGGAGGTTTTCAACGAAGGACCGCAGATCGATGCGGACAGCCTCGCGCACGTCTTCGACCGTTTCTATCGGGCCGATCGATCGGTCGAGCCGGGTCTGCACGCAGGCCTCGGGTTGGCAATCGTCAAGGCGATCGTCGACGCGTCCGGCGGCGAGGTCTCGGCGACCAGCGAGGCGCACGGAACGACCTTCACGGTTCGCCTGCCGCTTGTCCCGACAGCCGATTCTCAGCAGACGCTCAGCCGGACCACAGGTCCGCTTCAGGAGGCGCACCTACCCTGAGGTCTCGCCCCGTTCGCGTCCAGACGGGGCGCCAAAGCCGCGTTGTGAGGTCGTCTTCGGTGAGAGACCGACTACTTAGGGTTTCCTTCGCGGCGCTCGTCACGCTGGCGATCCCCACGGCCGCGGTCCTCGCCCGAGCCTCGGTCGACGCACCCCGCGCCGGGGCGAGTGTCGACGCGACCAGCATCGACGCACCGCGGCAGGATCCGCCGGGGACGAAGGCGAAGCCCGTATCCGCTTCGAATCGGCCTCACAACCACGGCTGGTACGTCTCCCAGGCGGCGAAGAACAGTGCCGCAGACGGTCGCGAACATGGCGAGGCCGTGTCGAAGGTGGCCCATGGGAACCAGGGCAGGGCCCTGAAGAACAAGCCCTGACCCGTCCGCCTCGAGTCGAGGCGGTCAGCTCTTCTTGCGGCGCCGGGGCTTCTTGTCGATCCTCGCGAGCTCGGCCTGATGGTCGAGGACCTGCTTGAACCACTTTGCGGAACCGTCGTTCATCAGCTCCCGGTCCTCGGCGGCTGCGTCCCGATCTCGCCGGCGAATTCGGGCCCGCTCGGCTTCGTTCAGGTTGTCGTCGTCATCGGTCATCCGGATCGCCTCCAAGTACGGAACGCCCGGTTATCGTCGAATTGTCAGCTCAGCCCGAAGCGCGCGATTGCCTGTCCGGCGAGCTCGCGTCCGATCGCCAATGATGCGGTTGCAGCAGGCGATGGCGCGTTCCGAACGTGAAGGACGCGGTCCGAGCCGCCGAGCCTGAAGTCGTCGACCAGGGTCCCGTCCGGATCGAGGGCCTGAGCGCGTACGCCCGACGGCCCGAAGGTGAGCTGATTCCCCTCCAGCGCAGGCAGGTACCGCTGCAGCTCCCGAACGAACGCTGGCTTCCAGAGATCACGCCGGAACTCGGCTGCGCCGGTCCGGAAGTAGCGGATCGCGAGTCGCAGGAAGCCCGGATAGATGATCACCCGCAGCAGGTCGGGTAGCGAAATGTCGCGCCGGCGGTAACCCTCGCGCGCGAACGCCAGCACCGCGTTCGGTCCGGCCCAGACTGCGCCGTCGATGCGTCGCGTGAAGTGCACCCCAAGGAACGGGAAGCGGGGATCGGGCACGGGGTAGATCAGGCCCCGAACGAGATCGCGGGCCTCCGGCTTCAACGTGTAGTAGTCGCCGCGGAAGGGAATGATCCGCTCCCGTGCCGGATCAGAGGTCATCGCAGCGAGCCGGTCTGCGCGCAGGCCGCCGCAGGTGATCGCGCGGTTCGTGACCAGCGGCCCCCGGCTCGTCTCGAGGACGAGGTCATCGCCGCGCTCGGCGATCGAGCGCACCTCCCGACCAGTCTCGATCACGCCCCCCAGGCCCCGAACGTCGTCCGCGAAGGAGAGCGCTACGCGCTGGTAGTCGACGATGCCCGTCCCGGCCGACCAGAGACCCTGGATCCCGGCCGCCTGCGGCTCGATCTCGCGCATCCGCTCGGGCCCGACGAGTTCCAGTCCGTCGACGCCGTTGGCTGTCCCGCGTTCGTGGAGATCGTGCAGCCGCGGCAGCTCTGCCTCGTCGAGTGCGACGACGAGCTTGCCGATTCGTTCAAGGGGGATCCCGCGCTCGGCGCAGTAGGCCTCGAGCTCGGCCTTGCCGGCGCGGCACAAGCGGGCTTTCAGCGAACCGGGCGTGTAGTACATCCCGGAGTGCACGACGCCGCTGTTGTGGCTGGACTGGTGGCGCGCGAGCTCAGGCTCCCGCTCGAGCAGCACCAGGCGGAGATCGGGCTTCGACCGGAGGAGCTGCAGCGCCGTCGCCAGGCCGACGATTCCACCGCCGACGACAGCGATGTCCGCTCGTTCGGCGACCGCCATCGTTGTCCCTGCCCTCCGTCCGTGTCGCGACCGATCGTGTGGCGATCCCGAGCGGGGTCAGCTTAGCGTGCGGGCTTCGGGCGGGTGGGAAGGTCGCCGATGCTAGAATCCCGCGACAACTGAAGACGCCTCCGGGGAGCGCGAACGCGCTGAGAGTGCGGACCAGGCTATCGATGGTAGCCGGCCGCAGACCCGCCGAACCTGATCTGGCTCGTACCAGCGAAGGAAGCAGGCCCGTACCTGATTCGACGCCGTCCCCGGTTTCCGGAGGCGGCGTTCCTGTTCCTCGGAGGCAACGAATCAGGTGTCCAATTCCCTGTCGCGGCGAGCGCGGCCCGTGTGGGTCGTCATCACCGCTATCACGATCCTGGCCTGCGGTTGCGCCGGCGGCAGCTCGCCAGGTCCATCGCTTAGTCCGTCGCCGGCGCCTGCCTCGCAGTCGGTCAGGCCTTCGCCATCGCCCTCGCCCACGCCGGCGACCGTCCGCTTCGCGCTCGACTGGACGCCGAACACCGACCACACGGGCTTCTATGTCGCCCAATCCAAGGGCTGGTACCGCGACGCCGGCATCACGCTGAAGATCCTGCCCTATGGAAATACGGCACCCGAGGCGCTGCTCGCGGCAGGGCAGGCCGATTGCGGGATCAGCTTCCAGGACTCCCTGACATTCGCCGTCGCCGCCGGCGCGCCGATCAAGTCGGTGATGGCCATCCTGCAGCACGAGGCCAGCGCGATCGCGGTGCTCGCGAGCAGCCCCATCCAGCGCCCGCGCGAGCTCGACGGCAAGACCTACGCCGGCTTTGGCTACCCGAACGAGGCGCCGACGATCAAATACGTCATCCGGGCGGACGGCGGGAAAGGCGACTTCAGGACCGTCACGCTCGACTCGACGGCCTACCAGGCGCTGTACAGCAAGCAGGCCGATTTCACGATCCCGTTCACGGCCTGGGAAGGCGTCGAGGCCCAGGAGAAGGGAATCGCGCTGCGCTACTTCAAGTTCACGGATTACGGCTTTCCGGACTTCTACCAGGTCGTCCTCGCCTGCAATGACGACTGGCTTTCAAAGAACGGGGACGCGGCCCGCCGTTTCGTAGCAGCAACCGTCCAGGGCTTCGAGTTCGCCGACCAGCAGCCCGATGCCGCTGCGGCGATCCTCATCACCGAGAACCCGTCCGTCTTCAAGGACAACCCGAAGCTCCCGCTCGACAGCCAGCGCTTCATCACACAGCAGCACCTGTACGTCGACGCGTCGGGGAACGTGGGCCGCCAGACGCTCGAGCAATGGACCGGCTACTCGGGCTTCCTCTACCGCGAGGGGTTGCTGGCCGACTCCAAGGGCAAGCCGCTGAACGCGCCGCTGGATTACGCCACGCTGTTCACGAACGA
>DASXSA010000233.1:0-1780 GCA_036506235.1 Candidatus Limnocylindrales bacterium
GAAGCCCCGGTGCTCGTGGTCGACGACGACCCGAAGATCCAGGCCCTCGTTCGTGCTTACCTGCAGCGAGAGGGGCTGGCGGTCGTGACCGCTTCCGACGGTACGTTCGCCCTCGAGGAAATTCGACGGTCACAACCGCAGTTGGTCGTACTCGACCTGATGCTCCCCGGCCTGGACGGCATGTCGGTCCTTAGACAGCTCCGGCAGGAGTCCGACGTCCCAGTTTTGATCCTCTCGGCCCGGGGATCGACACCGGACCGCGTCTACGGCATCAGCGAAGGTGCCGACGATTACCTTCCGAAGCCGTTTTCGCCCGCGGAGCTGGTGGCACGCATCAAGGCCATCCTCAGGCGGACGAACTCTGACGGGCGCCAGGACGCCCAAGGGGTGCTTCAACACAACGACCTCGCCATCGATCTGGGCCGTCAGCAAGTACTGCAAGACGGCCACGAGTTGAACCTGACCTCGGCGGAGTTCCGCCTGCTTTCGGCGCTGGTAGCGGCGCGCGGTCGTGTCCTCAGCCGGCAGCAGCTGCAGGACGCCCTGTACCGAGACGGGGCGGCGGGCGCGCTCGATCGAACGATCGACGTCCACATCGGACGGCTGCGCGCCAAGCTCGGCGACGATCCCGGCCGTCCTCGGTATGTCGCGACTGTTCGAGGCGGCGGCTATCGCGCTGTTGACTCAACGTGAGGCGCCTCGGAATCGGCGTCCACATCGCGGCAGCTTCCATTGGAGTGTCCGCCCTCGCGCTCGCCATCGTCGCCATCGGAGTCCAGAGGGTGGGGGGTGGCGAGTTCGAGCAGCTGATGGTTCAACACGGCGCAAGCGTGGCCGCTGCCCGCGACATGTTTCAGGCCAGCGTCACCTGGGTCCTGCTGGGGGCGGTGGCGGCCGCGGTCTCCATGACCCTGTTCCTCGCAGCTTCACTGGCTCGGTGGATGGCGCGACCGTTGATGCGCGTCACCGACGCGGCCGCCAGGCTCGCCGCCGGAGAGTACGACCTGCGCCTGACCGAGACAGGCCCTCGCGAGGTCCAGTCCCTGGCGAAGTCCTTCAACCAGCTCGCCGCCGATCTCCAGCAGCAGGAACGCGTCCGCCAGGAGTTCGTCGAGAACGCCGCCCACGAGCTCCGAACTCCTCTCACCAATCTTCAGGGATACCTGGAAGGCTTGCGCGACGGCGTCATCGGCGCAGACCGCGACGTGTTCACGTCGCTGCATGAAGAGGTTGAGCGCCTCGTTCGGCTCTCGGCCTCGCTGGAAGCGATCGCCCGTGGGGAGAGCCGTGAACCGGCGCCGCGCAACACCGATGTCGTGGCGGCCATGCATACGGCCATCGAGGCAGTCCGTCCGCTGCTCGAGCGCCGATCGATTCGCACCTCGGTGCGCATGCCCGCCCAGGCGGTCGCCTTCGTCGATCCCGACCACCTGGCCGAGATCCTCTCCAACCTGCTCCACAACGCCGCCGAGTACGCCGACCGCGGTGGCGAGGTGCAGGTCGGCGTCGAGGCACTGAACAGACGCGTGAACGTGGAGGTCCTGAACAGCGGCCCCGGCATACCGGCAGACGACCTGGAGCGCGTCTTCGAGCGCTTCTACCGCGTCGACAAGTCGCGCGACCGATCCACGGGTGGCATAGGAATCGGCCTTGCCATAGTCAGGCAGCGCGTGCTCGCGGCCGGCGGCGCGGTCACCGCCGAGTCACGGCCAGGCCAGACCCGCTTTTCGTTCTGGTTGCCGAAGCCTGCCGGCCACTTGCCGCGCCCAGAATCTGAACT
>DASXSA010000234.1:0-15758 GCA_036506235.1 Candidatus Limnocylindrales bacterium
GAGAAGGACGGCCGCCGCGACGAACGCCACGCTGACTTCCATGACCTCGTGTTTCGTGATCAGGTACGTGGGCAGGTTGTTGAAGACGTTCTGGAGATCGCCCGCGCTCTCGGCCGGGTAGTACGTGGCGCCCGTGATGTCGGCGACCTTCCGCAGCGTCTCCTCGTCGATGCCCCGGCGGAGCGTCTGCGCGCCCCACGTGCCACCGCCAAAGCCCCCGCCCAACCCGCCGTTCGGCTCCCGACCCACGAACTGCGGGCCACAGACCGGGTCGATGGGGCCGGCGTCCGGCGTGCCGAACCCGATCGTGTACACGCGAACGCCCCGGTCGGCCGCCTGCTGGGCCGCCTCGACGGGGGTCGGTCCGGCGTTGCTCGCCCCGTCCGTGAGCAGCACCACGATGTCCGGGACGTAGGCGCCCTTCGGCACCGGCGATGGCGCGGGATCGTTCGCGTCGTTCTGGCTGGGTGCGACGGTCTTGTCGATGCTCGCGATCGCGTCGATCGAGCGGAGGATGCCGCTGCCGATGGCCGTTCGTCGCCCGGTGGCGAGGCTTCGCACGGCGTCGATGAGGACCTCCTGGTCGTTGGTCGGGGCCTCGACCAGCTCCGCGAACCCCGCGAAGGCGACTAGCCCGATCTGGGTCGTCGAGCCCTGCCGCTCGATGAACGAAATGGCCGCGTCCTCCGCGGCCTGCAGCCGCGTCGGGTCGATGTCCGTCGAGCACATGCTGCCCGACACGTCGATCGCCAGGATGATGGTGGTCTGGCCGGTAGGCACGCTGACCACGGTGACCGGGCGAGCCAGCGCGACGACGAGGCTCGCCACTCCGCCGAGGAACAGCACGAACGGCAGATGTCGCTTGATCCGCGACGTGCCGGGAACGGCGTCCCGCAATAGTGAGAGGCTCGAGTAGCGGACGCCGGATGGACGCCGGCGGCGCAGACCCCAGATATACAGGCCCACGAGCACCGGCAATGCCAGCAGCGGCGCGAGGAAGACGGGCCACAGGAACTGCATCACGGCACTCGCCCGAACCAGGCCAGCGAGGAGATCGAGCCGATCAGCAGCACCAGCAGGCTGGCGCCCGCGAAGAGTGATGTCAACTCGGTCTTCTGCGGCTCGACGACCAGCTCGGGGTTGATGTTGTCGTAGACGGACTTCAGGTCGGCCGCGTTGTCGGCCTGGTAGTAGGTGCCGTCGGTGAGAGCCGCGATCTGCTTGAGGACCTCCTCGTTGAGCTGGGTGTGGACCGTGAAGCCGTTGATCTTCAGATCGGCGCCGGCGGTGCTCCCGACGCCCACGGTGTAGATGCGGACTCCTCGATCCGCGGCGGCCTGGGCAGCCTCGAGCGGATCGGGCGACTGGTTGTTCTCACCGTCGGTGAGCATCACGACGACGGCGGAGCCGTGCGTACCTTTCGGGACGGGCGACGGCGATGGCGCGGGCGAGGCCCGGTTGGAGTAGTAACCCGCTGCCTCACCCGCCTGCGCCACTGCGATCGCGGTGAGCGAGCTGATGATCCCCTGCCCGACGGACGTTCCGCGCGTCGGCGCGAGACGGTTGATCGCGCCCACGACGGTCGCCTGGTCGTTGGTCGGCGCCTGAACTGAGAAGCTGCCGTCGCTGAAGGCCACGACGCCGACATTGACGCTGGGCGGTTGGCGCTCGACGAAAGCGCGGGCCGCAGCCTTGGCCGCCTCCATGCGCGTCGGCTTGATGTCGTCGGCCGCCATGCTTCCCGAGACGTCGAACGCGAGGATCACTGTCTCCTCGAGCTTCGGCACGCTGACGACGGCCTGCGGGCGGGCGAGCGCCACGACCATCACCGCGCTCCCGAGCACGAACAGGCCGGCCGTGATGCGCCGGCGAACGCGGACCCCACCGGTCCGCGCCGCCGGCACGGGAGCCGCCGCAAGACCGCCGAGGGCGCTCAGGCGCGCCAGCCGCCGCTGCCCCAGGCGCAACCAGGCCAGTACTCCGAGAGGGATCAGCAGGAGCAGGGCCAGCATCACCGGCCAGATGAACGACATCGCCTACTTCCGCCGCGCGCGGCGCATGGCCGCCATGCGGACGATCGCGCGCACGAGGTCCTCGTCGGTCGAAAGGGAGACGGCGTCGACCCCGGACCGCTTGAACGCCTCACCCAGCTCCGACTGCCGGCGGGTGGCGGCTGCCTGGAAGCGACCGCGAAAGCGCTTGTCGTGCGTGTCGACGTAGAGCTGCTCGCCCGTTTCAGCGTCCTGCATGATCAGCGGCCCGACGTCCGGCAGCTCCGTCTCGCGGGGGTCGAACAGGCGCACGGCGAGCACTTCGTGGCGCCGGTTGAGGAGGTTGAGCGGCCGCTCCCAGCCCGGCTTGCTGATGAAGTCGGAGACGATGAAGACCAGGGATCGGCGCTTGATCGCGCTCCGGCCGGTCTCGAGCAGGGGGGTAAGGTCCGTCATCGGGGCGGACTCGGATCGGGGGTGCTTCAGCAGGTCGTCGATCAGCCGCAGGACCTGCACCCGACCGCCCCGTGCCGGGATGGTCCGCTCCAGCCCGCCGGCCCCGTAGAACATCGCCCCGACGCGGTTGCCATGGCGGGTCAGGACCCGCGCGAGCGTCGTGACGAAGTCGATCAGCACGGTCCGCTTCTGGCGGTCAAGATCCGGGACTACCGTCCCGAAGTCGACCGACGGGCTGAGGTCGAGCAGGAACCACGCCGTGACCTCCCGATCCTCGACGTACTGGCGGACGTAGGGCGTGTTCATCCGCGCGGTCACGTTCCAGTCGATGTAGCGGACGTCGTCGCCCGGCTGGTATTCACGCAGGTCGGCGAAGTCAACGCCGTTGCCGTAGAAAAGCGTGCGGTAGTTGCCCTGCAGCAGGCCGTCGAGACGGCGGACGACCTGCCAGTCGAGGCGCTGGAGGATGCGCTCAGGCGCTGACGCGTACGTTGGTCTGCTCCCGGAGCGGTACGACAGGGATCGGCGTCCGATCGATCACCCGCTTGAGGATGCTGTCGCTGGTCACGTTGTCGGAGAGGGCCTCGAAGGACAGCACGAGGCGGTGGCGCATCACGTCGAGCGCGACGTCGAGGACGTCCTGCGGCAACGCGTAGTCGCGCCCGCGCACGAAGGCCAGCGCGCGCGCCGTGAGGATCAGGTTGATGGAGGCGCGCGGGCTGGCGCCGAACGTGATGTAGCGCGCGACCTCGCCCACGCCGAAGTCGGCCGGCGAGCGCGTCGCCGTCACGAGCCGCACGGCGTACTCGTGGAGCGCCGGATCGACGTAGACGCGACCAGCCTGGGCCTGCAAGGCGAGCAGCTCGTCGGTCGTGAGGACGGTCTGGATGGCAGCCAGCGTGGAGGTCATGCGCTCGACGATGACGAACTCCTCGGTGGACGTTGGGTAATCGACCAGCACCTTGAGCATGAAACGGTCGACCTGCGCTTCCGGCAGGGCGTACGTGCCCTCCGTCTCGATCGGGTTCTGCGTCGCGAGGACGAGGAACGGGTTGGGCACCTTGAACGACTCGTGGCCGATCGTGACCTGGCGCTCCTGCATGACCTCCAGCAACGCGCTCTGGACCTTGGCCGGTGCCCGGTTGATCTCGTCGGCCAGCAGCAGGTTCGTGAAGACCGGCCCGAGCGAGGTGTTGAACTCGCCGGTCTTCTGGTTGTAGATGCGGGTGCCGATGAGGTCGGCGGGAACGAGGTCCGGTGTGAACTGGATGCGCTTGAACTCGCCGCCGATCGCCTCGGCGAGCGTCTTGATGGCCATCGTCTTGGCAAGGCCCGGCACGCCCTCCACGAGGATGTGGCCCCGCGCCAGCAGGGCGACGATCAGCCGCTCCAGGAGGTGATCCTGGCCGACGATCACCTTCTTGACCTCGTAGAGCACGCGCTCCATCGGGTTCGACTGGTCGGTCGACGAATGCTGGTCCACGGTCTGCTCCTAGTAGGGCGGTAGGCCGGCGGCGCCGGCGGCTGTGGTGATCGGCACGGCCAGCCCGATGCCGATAAAGACGTCCTCGGCGGTCGGGTTGATCAGGGCGGTGACGATGCCGACGACCTGGCCGTCGCGGTTGAGGAGTGGGCCGCCCGAGTTCCCGGGATTGACAGCGGCGTCGATCTGGATCAGCCCGTGCAGGACTTGTGGGCTGTTCGGCAGCTGGAAGGAGCGCCCGAGGCCGGACACGACCCCGGAGCTCATCGAGCCCGTCAGCGCGAATGGGTTGCCGACCGCGTAGGCCTCGCTGCCGATCTGCAGGGCACCGGGGTTGCCGAGCGTTGCCGGCACGATCTGCGCCGGCGGCTGGGCTGCCCGAATGACCGCGATGTCGTTGTCGGCTTGGCGCGTGACGACCTGGGCGGGCGACTTCGTCCCGTCGGCGAACGTGACCTCGATGTTCGTCGCGTCGGCCACGACGTGGAGGGCCGTGAGGATGTCGCCGGCCTGCGTGACAACGACGCCGCTGCCCAGGCCGGCGCCGGGCTTTCCACCCGCCGCCGCCTCGTCGGTCTGGATCAGGACGAGCGACGGGCGGACGACCTCGTAGGCCTTGACCGAGAGCGCAGGCGGCGGGGTTGCCGAGGCGAGCGCCGACGCGATTGCGGTGTTCACATCACCCTTGGTCAGGGGTCGGGGTGCCGGGAAGAGGAGGCCGTACAGAACGATCGCCACGACGGCCGCGGCGATGCCGGTTGCGACCGGGGCGGCGGGCCGACCGCGGGCGCGGAGCCGCGTCAGCCTCGCAGCGTTCGTGGGGGATTGTGGGCGGGACGCCTCGTCCCGGGCTTCGGTCATGCGACAGAACGAGCTCCAAGTCCGTCGCCGCTTTCGTGGACAGTCGAGCGTCTCGCGCGAGTGCGACCCGCGGAAGCTATCGGACCAACGTGAGATTTCGCTGAGAGCTGGCCCCCTGGGCGTTGCCGCTCGTCGGCCGGCACCCTCAAGCAGTCTAGACCCGATCCGGCAGGAGCTCGATTTGCAGGTCGGAGCGCGGGAGATCCCTGCGCCGTCCGCCGCGATCAGTCGCTCTCGGGTCTCGAATCTCTGACAGACCTGTTGATCGTGGGGGTGTTCGCGTAACCTGAGCCGATGGAGCGCGTTGCGGCGGAGGAGCGACCAGCCGGCGCTCGACGGGTCGAGCAGCGGCCCATCGAGTTGATCCTCGCCCGCCAGCTGGCCGCGGCGCTCGCGGTGCCGGTTCTCCTGATCGACGGCCGCGGCGACACGCTCTTTTTCAATGAACCAGCCGAGTTGATCATCGCCCGCCGGTTCGACGAGATCGACGAGCTGTCGTTCGAGCAGCGGGCGGCGACCCTGGCGCCACGCGACGAAGCGGGTCAGCCACTGCCCGCCGAACAGCTGCCGGGCAAGGTGGCGATGCGCGAGCGGAGACCGACCCACGGCCTGTTCCACATCCACGGCTACGACGGAGTTCTGCGAGCGGTCGAGGCTACGGCGATCCCGATCGAGAGCGCGGGCGGTCACGTCCTTGGCGCGATGGTCATCCTCTGGCGGCGGCCCGAGGGCGAAGGGCCGGACGGCTCACATCCCGGGCCTGGTTAGGTGGCCGGTCGCCAATTCGGCCGCCAGCGGTGAAGGTCACCATCTGGGGCTCGCGCGGCTCACTGGCGACCGCCGGCCCGGAGACGGTCCGATACGGCGGTAACACCTCGTGCGTCGAGGTCAGCGCCAGCGACGGGACAACCCTGGTGCTCGACGCCGGGACAGGCGTGCGGAGCCTCGGCCAACGACTCGCGGAGGGGAGGGGCGTCATTCACGTGCTCCTCAGCCACCTCCACATGGACCACATCCAGGGCCTCGGGTTCTTCAAGCCGTTCTTCCAGGGCGGCCGCGAAATCCACGTGTGGGGACCGCCGTCGACGACGCTCGATCTCCGCTCGCGATTGACGCGCTACCTGTCGCCACCACTGTTCCCGGTCCGGATCGGCGACATCGAGTCCGACCTCGTGCTGCACGACATCTCCCCGGGGAGCTGGCACGCCGGCGAGTTCGAGATCCGGGCCGAGAGCGTGATCCACCCCGGCCCGACCGTCGGCTACCGGATCAGGGACGGGTCAGCCTGCGTGGCATACCTGCCCGACCACGAGCCGGCCCTGGGCGGGACGAGCTGGACCCCCGCCTGGACGTCGGGCCACGCCCTCGCGGCCGACGCCGACCTGCTGATCCACGACGGCCAGTACACACCGGACGAATATGTGGAACGTGTCGGCTGGGGGCACTCGAGCGTCGACGACGCGGTCGCGTTCGCGGAGGCTGCGCGGGTGAAGAGAGTCGTCCTGTTCCACCACGATCCCGACCACGACGACACGGCGGTCGACGAGATGTTGCAGGCGGCCCGACGCGCGAGCCGCTCGGTCGAGGTGGTTTCGGCCTCCGAAGGCTCGACCTTCGACCTTGGCTGAGGCTCGACGGGTGGCCGGCCCGTGTTTCATCAGATGAAAGCAGCGCTTGCTTCGAACGGGCGGCGACGCCGGATTCGGCCCGTGCGTTTCCGCGCCTGAAACAAAGGCGCGGCACGGCCAGCGCCCGCGCATACACCGATCCCTTGTGTTCACGTGGTGAAACGGATCGCCGGATCCTTTCATCGGGTGAAAGGCACGACCGTGTCATCAGTCCCGGGGCAAGCGGGCTCTAGCGGCGGGCGGGCTCTCGCGGCGGGCGAAGAGTCCGGGACGGGCCGGGGCGGGCGCCGAGTGGGGCGACGAGCCGCGACGGGCGAAGGTCCGGCGACGAGCCGAAGGTCAGCTCGGCTTGATCACCGTTCGCGAGGCTCGAACCCGCCGGACGGCTTCCTCGACGCCGCCCGTCCAGGGTTCTCCGTGGCCGGGAAGCACGTAGCCGGCCACCACGCCGTTCAGCCGATCGAGCGATGCCAGGGCCTGGTCGCGATCAGCGGTGAACGGCGCGACCTGCGGTCCGCTCGCTCCCGTCGTGACCGCATAAGTGCAGAAAGCATCGCCGACGAGCAGCGCGTCGTGACTGGCGAAGTGGAGCACGGCACTGCCGGGCGTGTGGCCCGGAACCAGGATCACGCGAGGGGCACCTGGCACGTCCAGCGTCGCCCCGTCGCCATAGGTCGCCACCTCCTTGACGTGGTCCTGGCGAAGCGCACCATGGGTCGCGCTGTAGAGCAGGAAGCGCAGGAGCGGCATCGCCCGGGCCGGCCCGAGCCCCTTGGCCGGGTTCGGGACCTCGCCGCGGGCAAGCGCAGCGTCGGCCTCGTGGACCCGCACCGGGATCGATCGCTCGCGCCGGGCCCGCTCGGCGTAACCGATATGGTCGCTGTGCCCGTGTGTCAGCACGATCGAGCGAACGTCGGCCAGCGATCTGCCGGCTGCTGCCAGCTCGTCCGGCAGGTCGTTCCAGTAGCCGGGAACGCCGGCATCGACGATCGTCACCGCCCCTGATTCCTCGATCAGGTAGGAGTTGATCATCCCGATCCCGATGCGCCGGATGCCGCGCGCGATTTCCACGGTCAGCTCCCAGGCGGCCGGTACTCGATCGCCTTCGCCTTGTCGAGCGCCGCGAGCGTCTCCTCGACGGTCAGCAGAACGGTCGTCTTGAACTCGCTCAGGGCGCCCCCCGCGCTGATGGCGACGGCGACGGCGGCCATCGAAACGTTGTCCGGCGCCTCCCAGAGGTTGTACGCGTCGTGATCCCCGAATGCGTACCAGAAGCCGTGCAGCCTGCCGCCCACCGACTCGATATATCGGCTGGCGGCTGCCCGCCGATCCTCCGGCTTCTTCATCAGCCGCGCCCAGGTCTCCGGCGTGTAGCTGAACTTCGTCAGATAGAACGGCATGGCTTCCTCCCGCAGCGTGTCGTCGATCTTAGACTCGGGGCTCCCGATGCGGTAGCACCGCGCGGGCCACGACCAGCCCTGCCAGCAGCGTTGCGACGGCCGCTGCGGCATACATGCCTGGGATCGTGATTGCGCTCGCGACGATGCCCCCGATCGTCGACCCCGCCACGGTGCCAACGCTGTTCGCGGTCCCCGTGAACACGCCCTGGGCCGTCGCGCGCAGGCGCGGCGGCGCGTGGGCAGCCACGTAGGTCACGCTGCCGACGTAGAAGAAGGCGAACCCGACGCCACTCAGGACCGACAGCCCGACGATCGCCTCAGGTGTTGGGGCAACGGCGAAGCCGACAGCACGCGCGACGTAGGCCGTCGAGGCGATGACGAGCAACCGCTCGCCCCCAAGCCGGCCCGCGATGGCCGGGAACGCGAACATCAAAGGCACTTCGACAGTTGCGCCGATCGCCCACGCGAGCCCGACCAGGTGGGCCGGCGCGCCGAGGTTCGTCATGTGGATCGAAAGAAACGCGGCGACCGCGTTGTTGGTCGACCAGAACAGGATCGCGCCGACAAGGAACAGCCCGAGGCGTGGCAGGCGGAGCAGCCCGACGACGTCGTCGCGCGAGACGCGCATCCTCCGTGTCGGCGACTCGGCCCGTCTGCCCGCAAGCAGCGCGTACGAGGCGATGCCCGTGACCGCCAGCGCCGCCACGAAGACGAGGAACAGGCTGGCCGGGTCAGTTCGATCGATGAGCACCCCGGTCGCGAGCGCAACGACCACGAAGGCCGCCGAGCCGAACGCGCGAGCACGGCCGTAGCGATGAGGGCTGCCGCCCATCATCTCGACCGTTCGGGAATCGATGAGGGGGATGATCCCGGCCATGCCGCTCGCCCAGGCGATGACCCCGAGGCCCAGGGCGATGGGTTCGCGGGCGAGGCCGAGGAGTGTCGCTCCGCCGGCGGCCCAGAAGCCTGCGACGAGCAGCGGTCGCCGCACGTCCCCGAGCTGGTCGGCCACGCTGCCCCAGACCGGCGCCGCGATCAGCCCGACCAGGGCCGCGAGTGCCGAGAGGAAGCCGACCCCTTCGACGCTGACGCCGATCGAGCGGTAGTAGACGGGGAGGTACGGAAACGCCGCACCGATGCCTCCGAAGAAGATGCTGTAGACGATCGCCGGCGGCCAGATGGGAGCCGGCGGCTGCGGCACGCCGCGGTAAGCGGCCGGCGGCGCCGAGGGGAGGTCGGCAGGCGCGCTGTCGCGGGGCGCGGTGACGCTCAGCTTCTCTTCCCTCCCGATGCCTGCGCCTCAGGCGACGATCCGTACGCTCCTCATGATGCGGCAGTCAGGGCCGCGGACGCCGTCGGGGGAGTGAACCTGAGTGTCGGGGGACCGGGGACGGGATCGGCCGACAAGCGAATCCGGGTAAACCAAACGACCGCCGGTTACCCGGCGGTCGTATCGGTTGGATGCCGGAAGCGCGGCGCTGTTACGACCAGCGGCGGCCGGCCTCGAGAACGAGCGCGATGCTTGCGAGCGTCGACAGCGCGATGAGGAGCCGGTAACCCTGCGTTCGAAGCATTGATCGCATGGGGATTACCACCTCATTCCCGCGCCGACGCTCAGGGCGACCGACGCAAGAAGCGCCAGGGCCACAGTGAAGCGCGCCAGGTTCGCCTTCACGACTACACCTCTCGTGAGAACCCGCGCCTTCGATCGGCAGCTGGGCGGTCTTCGATCGGCTGAGCGAAGATCCCTGGCTTTGCGTCCTCGCCTCGCGACGAGTTTGCCCTGGACGATTGTTGGCGCGAGACGGTTTTCGTCTCGTCGCAAACGCTAGGAAGGACGCGCCCCTCAACCAATGGAACGAAGGTCCTATTGCGGGCGCCGAGTGGTCGTGTGCGCGCTCGCACCGGGGCCCCACTTTCGGGCCATGTTTCCGATTGGAAACGCGCGCTGGAATCGGCTCACCACCGCGCGAGGGCCCCGATACCCGTGTTCCCCAGATCCCGGACCAATGACCTACCCGGCCTCGGCGCGTTTCGGGCCCTCTGGCTGGCTCAGACGATCTCGAGCGTTGGCACCCAGCTCAGCCTGATCGCGCTGCCCCTGGCGGCGATTTTGTACGTCCATGCCGGGGCGTTCGAAATCGGCCTGCTGGCGGCACTCGAGACGCTGCCCTACCTGATCGTCTCCCTCCCGGTCGGGGTCCTCGTGGACCGGGTCGATCGGCGCAGGCTCCTGATCGTCGCCGACCTGGGTCGGGCGGTCGCGCTGGGAGTCGTGCCGGTCGCGTTTGCGCTCGGGGTCGGGTCCTACGGCCTGCTCTGCCTCGCGGCCATCGTCGTCGGCGCCCTCAGCGTCGTGTTCACGATCGCCCAGCAGGCGTACGTCCCGGACCTGCTGCCATCGGATCGCTTGATCGGCGCGAACCAGCAGCTCGAGATCTCGGATTCAGGCGCGCGAGTTGCCGGTCCAACGCTGGGCGGCGCGGTCATCGGCGTCGCTGGCGCTTTGGCGGCCATCGCGTCGGACGGGGCTTCGTATCTCGCGTCAGCACTGACGATCATGCTCGGGACGCCCAGGAGCGCGCGTGGTCGTGAGTCGAATGCCTCGGGCGAGCCCGGGGTTGATGAGCTCGGCGACTCGCTGGGCGACGCGGGCTGGCTGTCGGCCATGCGCTCGGGCATCCTCGTGGTTGCGCGCCAACGAATCCTGCGCGACCTCATGATCTCGACGGCCATCTTCAATCTCGCGAGCGGGATGGTCCTCGCACAGGTCGTCCTGTTCTCGACCCGCGACCTCGGCCTTGGTGCGGCGGAATTCGGCCTGGTCTACGGGATCGGGAACGTGGGCTTCGTGGCCGGGGCCCTGCTCGTCGGCCGTCTCGAGCGCCGCCTCGGTGCCGGCGCGCTGCTGCTGGCCGCATCGACCCTGGGCGCCGTTGCGCTCGGCCTGATCGGAGCGGCAGGTCTCGGCCTGGGCACAGCGGGGCTGCTCGCCGGACGACTGGTCGGCGCTTTGTCCGGTCCGCTGTTCAACGTTCCGCTCGTCAGCCTGCGGCAGATCGCAACCCGCGATGACCTTCGTGGTCGCGTCGCGGCAACCTTCCGGTTCGTGGACTGGGGGACGGCTCCGATTGGGGCCCTGATCAGCGGGATCATCGGGGCCGCCATAGGGCTGACCGCCGTGATGCTGCTTGCGGCCGGGCTCGGGGTCCTCAGCACGGTCTGGATCGGGGTCGGCCCCACACGGCGAGCACGCGTCTCGCGACCGGATCCGACGGACAAGCCGGAGCGCCGCGTGGGGCTGCCGCTGTCGCCGGAGCCGAGCTGACCGATGTTCATCCTGTACGCGCTCGCCGCGGGGCTGATGGTCGGCAGGCTTGCGGGCGGGAGGTTCGACCGCATTGCAGCAATCAGGCTCCGCTGGGCGCCATTGGCCGTGGCCGGCTTCGCCGCCCAGCTCGCGCTGTTCTCATCCCTCGGGACGTCTCTCCCGAGCGGCATCGGGCCGGTGCTCTACGTGGCCTCTACTGGGGCCGTGCTGGCCGTAGTCGTGCGGAACGCGAAGCTGGCCGGCTTCCGGCTGATCGCCCTGGGTGCCGCCTCGAATCTCGCGGCGATCGTGGCAAACGGCGGCTACATGCCGACGACAGAGGCCGCGCTGCAGGCGGTTGGAAGGGGAATGAGTGAGGGCTACTCGAACAGCGTGACTGCACCCGCTCCGGCGCTGGATCTCCTCGTCGATCGTTTCGCGATGCCGCATTGGCTGCCGCTGGCGAACGTTTTCAGCGTTGGCGACGTGCTTATCGGCGCAGGTATCGCCGTCGCGATTGCGTTCGCGATGCGGGGGCCGCAGGCCGACCTCCGCGCTCAGGCTGCCTCTCTCGTGCGGCGGCTGGCAGCTGTGCCGCGATCGAGACGCGGCTCCGTCGCGGTCTTCGCGCTCATTCTGGGCACCCTGGGCGTCGTCGGCTACGCCGAGATCGTGGTGCACCTGTCCCCGATCGAGGCGCCGCTCACGGTTCCGTGGCCCGTCCTCGCGGTGGCCTTCTTCCTCGCCGAATCCAAGGTCATCGTCGTGGCGTTCCGGCAGGAGACCCACTCCTTTTCGTTGAGCGAGCTGCCGGCGGTGGTCGGCTTGTTCTTCGTCGACCCGCCGTCCTACGTCGTTGCGATGGTCGCCGGCACGCTCGTTGGCCTCCTGCTCGCGCGCCAACCGGTCATCAAGATCCTGTTCAACATCTGCCAATACCTCCTCGGAGCGATCGTGCTGATCGCGGTCTTCCGGGCGTTCGCCCCGGTCAGCGGAACGCCGGGTCCTCTCAGCTGGGTCGCAGCGTTTGCGGCCACCGTCGCATCGAGCGTGATTGGAGCCACCGCGATCGCGACGGTGATCACGATGTCGGGCGCGGCGCCTCAACTCCAGCGGCTGCCCCAGATGTTGCAGGCCGGCGCCGTCGTGGCCATCGTCAACACGAGCCTGGCGCTCCTGGCCGTGGACATCATCTGGGTCGATCCGGTCCGGCTGTGGTTGCTCGCCGTCCCGCTCGGCATGCTCTTCCTCGCCTACCGCGCCTACCTCGCGGAACGCCGCAAGCATGAAAGCCTCGAGTTGCTGTACGAGTCGAGCCGGGTCTTCCAGCGCTCACCCGAGCTTGACTCCGCGATCGTCTCCCTGCTCGAGCACGCCCGTGAGATGTTCCAATGCGACCTGGCCGAGCTGATCCTCCTGAATCGGGAAGGCCCGGCGGTCTCCCACCGGACGACGGTCGGCCCGGGCGATCGGATTCGGGTGATGGTTCCGGTGGAGGAGCCGATCGACTTCCTCGAGCGCCTGCGGCGGGAGCAGACGTCGTACCTGTACGTTCCGGGCCCCGATCTGCCGGTCTCTTCCGACCGCCTGTTCCGCCACGCGATGGTCAGCCCGCTGCGCGGCGACGCGGGCCTGATCGGAGCGGTCATGGTCGCCGACCGGGTGGGCGAGGACGAGGAGTTCGACGCCGACGAGCTGCGACTCCTCGACACTGTCGCCAACCACACCGCCACCGCACTCGAAAACACCCATCTCGAGCGTTCGCTCGCGGAGCTGTCGCAGCTCAAGGAGGAGCTGCGACACATGGCCTTCTACGACTCGCTGACCGGGTTGCCCAACCGGGCGATGTTCCATGACCGGGTTCGGGCCCGGCTCGCGGTCGATCGCGGGTCGACCGTCGCCGCGGTCCTGTTCCTGGACCTCGACGACTTCAAGGTCGTGAACGACAGCATGGGCCACGTCGCGGGCGACGCGCTGTTGCGTGGCGTCGGCGAACGCCTGCAGGACAACATCCGCGCGGGCGATGTCGCAGCCCGCCTCGGCGGCGATGAGTTCGCCGTGCTGCTCGACGACACCCGGTCGCTCGAGCGCGCGCTGAACGTCGCCCAGCGGATCCTCGAGTCGCTCCATGTGCCGATCGCCGTCGCCGACCGGGAGTTCATCGTCAGCGCAAGCGTCGGTGTCGCCGCCGCGACCATGGGCGAGATGGCTGCCGACGACCTGCTTCGGAACGCGGACGTCGCGATGTACATGGCCAAGGCCCGCGGCAAGGGCAGCGTGTCGGTCTACGACCCGGAGATGCACGCCGCCGTCATCGAGCGCCACGAGCTCAGGAACCAGCTCTCCGGGGCCATCCGCCGTGACGAGCTGCAGGTCCACTATCAGCCGATCGTTGCCCTTGCGAACGGCGCGATCGAAGGCTTCGAGGCCCTCGTCCGCTGGAACCACCCGGAGCGGGGCTTCATTCCCCCCGATTCGTTCATCGCCCTCGCGGAGGAGAACGGTTCGATCGCGACCCTCGGCCAGCAGGTCCTGCAACGCGCCGCCGCCCAGGCGCAGCGATGGACTGCGCTTGAGGGCATGCCGCCGGTGACGATCACCGTCAACGTCTCGCCGCACCAGGTTCGCCGCGCGGGTTACATCGACGAGGTCCGCGAGGCGCTGGCGGAGACAGGTCTCGACCCCTCACGCCTGGTCCTCGAGATGACCGAGACCGCGATGTTCAAGGACAGCCAGGGCGCGATCAGCAAGCTCCAGGAGCTGCGCGCGGAGGGCGTGCGCATCGCCGTGGACGACTTCGGGACGGGCTACTCGTCGCTGGGATTCCTCCGCAAGTTCCCGGTCGACATCCTCAAGATCGCCCGCGAGTTCGTCCAGTCCGACGACGACGCGCAGGACTGGGCGTTCGCGCAGGCGATCATCGCCCTCGGCGGGGCGCTCGGGCTCACGATCGTTGCGGAGGGCATCGAAACACGGGAGCAGCACAACCGGTTGAAGGACTTCGGCTGCGACCTCGGCCAGGGATTCCTGTACGCGCGTGCGCTGGAGGCGAGCCGGGTCAGCGCGTTCGTGGCGACGTTCGCCAAGAGCGAGGCGCCGCGCCTCGTCAGGCCTGAACCGGAGCCGCATGGGCTGACGACGCTGCGCATCGCCGATCGCGCCAACCTCGGCTTTTCCCCTTGAACTGACGCGCCGGTTCGCGAGCCAAGGGCCTCCGGCGACGAATCGGGATCAGGTCAGCCTCCACCTGTAGGATGCAGAGACAATGGTCACCGATCGCTCGTTGGCGACGGCCGAGCTGGTGCTGGAGATCGCGACGGCGGCGGCCGGCGAGGCGGAGCTCGATGACATCCTCCGCGCGACGCTCGACCGCCTCGGCAAGGTCGTGCCGCTGACCGGCGGCTCCATCGCGCTCGTCGAGGACGACGATCTGGTGATCCGCGCGGCGGTCGGGCCGTTCGCCGAGGAGGCACTCGGGCAGCGGATGGCGCGCGGCAATGGCCGGAGCTGGAAGGTCGTGGAGACCGGTGAGCCGTTCATGAGCCGCGATCTGGCCGCGGAGGGGGTGCGTCCGCAGGGCGAGAAGGCTGCCGCAGCCATGCGCTCGTGGCTCGGCGTGCCGATCGTCCGCAAGGGTCAGGGCATTGGCCTGCTCGAGATCGATTCGACTATGCCCGACGCCTTTGACGAGCGCGACGCGGAGCTTCTACAGACCATCGTCCGGGCGCTGTCCGGGCCGGTGGACCTTGCGAGCCGATACGCCGCCGAGCGCCGCGCCGGCGTGCTACGGGACGCGTTCATCGGCGTGATCAGCCACGAGCTCCGAACGCCCATTACCACGATCTACGGACTCAGCAAGATGCTCCGCTCGCACGCGGCCAAGTTGCCGCCTGAGGAGCTCGCCGAGGCGGTGGCCGACATCGAGGCGGAGGCCGACCGGCTCCATCGACTGGCCGAGGACCTGCTCGTCCTGAGCCGGGCAGAGGGCGGCAACCTCGACGTCAGCCGCGAGCCGATCCTCCTGTCCCACATCAGCCGGCGCGCGGTCGCCGCCGAGGAAGTCCGCTGGCCCACCCACCGCTTCGTCCTCGAGATCACGGCTGGCGTCACACCGGTCCTGGGTGAGGAGATCTACGTTGAGCAGGTGATCCGCAACCTCCTGACGAATGCGGCCAAATACAGCGAGCCGGACTCGGAGATCGACGTCATCCTCGACCAGACCGAGGACGCCGTGCTCGTGCGCGTCCTGGACTCGGGGATTGGAATCGAGCCGGATGACGCCGGCCACCTGTTCGATCTCTTCTTCCGGTCGACGACCGCAGTGCGCCATGCTGCGGGGGCCGGCATCGGGCTGTTCGTGTGCAAGCAGCTGGTCGATGCCATGGGCGGCCGGATCTACGGCATGCCTCGCCCGGGCGGCGGCGCGGAGTTCGGCTTCAGCCTCCCGGTTGACATCGAACAGGATCTGATCCCCGAGCTCTAGCGCGTCACCGGTCGCGGCGCTCCTGGCGGCGGCACCTCGCCTGTCGATTCCATGGCCTGCCGAACGTCGATCTTCCGAATCGGCCATGGGGCCGGAGAAGAGGGGCGGCGTCATAGTCGCCCGACACAGGAGGAATCGACATGGCC